>NZ_BPLL01000026.1 GCF_019656235.1 Apilactobacillus xinyiensis
TTGAATATCGAAATCATTCCATGAAATTAAATATTTAATTTAGTAATAATTGTCTAACTTTTTTAAGGCACTTCAAAAGTGGACGCCTTTTTAGTTATCATTGTCAGTTTTAGCATTCGCATTATTGTTAGTAATGCTATCTTTTAAATGCTCAAAGAAACTATTGTCAGTTTTAGCAATTTTTATGGCTTCAGCAGTCTTAGTTGCGGTGTTCACTTCTTTTTGTGGAACTACAACCGTATTAGCTGAACTGTTAGCAATGTCACGATATGCTTGAATTTGTTTCAATTCAATATAATTATCGTTAGTAAAACCATTATTACCAAATGCATTAATAACGGTATTGTTAGCTTCAGCGGTAGCCTTAGCTTCTTGAATTTTTTGATAAGCTTTAGCATCTGCATTTTGTCTAATGGTATAAGCATCAGCATCGGCTGTTTTACGTAAAGCATAAGCTCTTCCATCAGCTTGATTTTGTGCAGCTTGTTTTTCACCTTGTGATTTCATGATAGCTGCTTCTCGTTGTCTTTCGGCTGCAGCTTGTTGGTTCATAGCTTTTTCTATTTCTGGATCTGGTTTTAAGCCTGAAATAGCAATGTTATCTACCTGAGTTCCATATCTAGCAGTTGTATCATTTAAATCATTAGCTAAGCGTTCATTTATTTTGCCTGAACCTTCTAATACATCATTTAATTTCATACCACCAATAATACTACGTAAACTTGATTGTACATCCTGTATCATAGATTGTTCAGCATTACTATTTTTCAATTCATATTCCACTGCATCAGTAACATGATATTTTAATTGTTCAGTAGCTAAAACTGTTGCATTATCACGAGTAATTAATGATTGTTCTTTTATGTTCAAAGGTTTTTGTCTAGTATCAACTTTAATAACTGAATAAATAATTGGAATTACAAAATGCCAACCTGGGGTTAATGTTTCGACATATTTACCAAGACGCATTTTTAATCCCACTTCACCTTGACTTTCATTTATTATGATAACGGTATGTAAAATAACCCAAAAAAGTATAACTACCATTATTAATGCTAAAATAATTCCTACAATTGTGCCCATATAATCAGTCTTTTCTATAATTTATTTTTTTAATACTTCAACAATTTATTTTTTTAATACTTCAACTGGAACCAAAATCACAGTATTATTACTTACTCCGGTAATACGATACTGATTATTTGAAGATTTCAATACTATTTTGTAGTTATAATAAGTTCCGTTTAGCTTTATTACACTGTTCTTTGAATCTAAATTAACATTTTTTTGAATTAAATCAGAGTCTACATTGTTCAACTGATCATTTCCACTAGGTGATAACAAAGCCTCTATAATAGCTTTTTGTACATCAATATCTAAACTTTTAACGTAGTCTCTTTCATCACTATTTAGAGAAAATAACGATTCAAATGGAGCTTTTCGATGACTAGTACTCAACAACTTATCTAAAACATCATCAATCAACTTAACCACCGCCTTTCCTATCAAGTTGGCCAGAATTATAGACCTTTAAGTTGTAAGATTCAATACTATAAATAAAAAAGTTTCGGAAAAATTATCCGAAACTTTTTTATTTAAACACGCCATTTATAAAACCAAATATTACTTCTATTGCAAAAGGAATCAATATTCCTATTGACAAAATATAAATACTAATTTTTTTAATTAAACTTAGTTCTTCAAAATCTTTTCTCAGAGTAAAAAGTAAAATTAAAATTCCAACTGTACTTACAAAATTACCAACATAATGAACTAAAGATAGCATTTTAATCACTTCCAATAAAAAATAATAAATTACCGTGCGTAAATAATTATAGCATTAAGTTTAATAAGTGTTATTGATTTACTTTAAAAACAAGATTTTATACAATTTTATTGTAATGAAAAAATTGGAGAGATTTTATTGATGAAAAAACATATTAAAATACTAGGCTTAGCTTTATTTAGTACCTTAGTATTAAGCAGTAATGTTAGTGCTAATGCAAAAACAGTTACTAAAAATAGTACAAAAATAACCTATGAGCCAATCAATGGAAGAGTATACAGTAATAAAAAATTAACGAAGCAATCGTTTTCTTTAAATAAATATAAGCAAACTAAATTTTATTCTAACAAGTATATTTTAATTAAAAATAAAAAAACTACCCAAAAATTTATATATATTCATTCAAAAAATTATAAATTAAAGGGTTATACAAGTGAAAAAAATTTAAGAGTTTACAAGGCTAAAAAAAATAGTAGTAAAATAATCAATAATTTAGATATTAAATCTAAATCGCAGTTAATGAGTTACATAAATCAATGTCCTGACTTATTGCCAGAAGGACAAATATTGAACTTAAGTAAATCATCTTATACTCAGTACAAAGATTTACTAGCAAAGGAATTTAACATTAACAAATACAGTAGTTCACCTGCCTTTGAAAATGGACATGCTTATTTGTACACAGATGATGAACATCTGAAAACACCACTAAAAGACGCTATCGATAACTGGAATAAAGCCTTTGGTAGTAACATTTTTGAATTAGGTAACGTAAAAGATGAAACTTTAAAAGTAGAACTAGTTACTAGAAATAGTAATGATTGGGATGGAATGTTCTCTAATAATTCCATTTTAGTTAACAAAAATAACTTTTATAATGAAAAATATAATAAACAAATCAATCAAATTAATGGTGCCAAAGTAGATATTAATGATTTACTGGATGGTAAAAATACAAAACGTAAAGAACAAGAAGCCTTTAATAATGCTTCAAACAGTCCATTAGATAATAAATATTGGACTGGAGTTATCATGCATGAAATGGCTCATGCAATGGGATTAGGCCACACACCTTATGCCAATGACATTGTTTTCGCTGAATCTAGTGAAGAACAAGAACAATCTAAGCTACCTTTAAAATACACATGGCGTACTTTAAGAGCTAATAATGAAAAAATTGCTACTATGACTAACAAACTTTCTCAAAGAGATTTAAATCGAGCTCGATTAGCTAAATTTATGGGTGTTTGGTAGTAGTAAAAAATAAAGCAGACGTTGTTATTTAACTAACAATGCCTGCTTTATTTTTTTATCTAACTACAATAGCTTTTTTGCCGTAGTCATTATAGATGCGCATAAAATTATCTTCTGAAGTCCAAAAAACATATCCTTTACTATTTTCTCTAGAAGATGGATCAGCCATTAAGAAGTAACCATCTTTATACCCTACTACTGCTAACATATGACCAGTAGCTTTACCCTGCATACGGTAAGATCCAGCTATTACTAATGGATTACCACGTTTGATTTCAGAAATTAGGTCTTCTTTTGAAGAACCAGTAATATCAAAAACATTTGAATAATACGTCCTACCATACTTAGCTAATGGTTTTGGATTAATTGTCCAGTCTTTATTGGTATTATTTACCTTATATGGATTACCAACAAAACCTTCATCATAGTTATTCTTACTTCTTGGCATATTGTCAATAAAGGTCTTTAGACTAACATCTTTACCAACTCCTTTAACTGATAATGCCATTTTTAAACTAGTAACCTCACAGGCATTTGCAGCTTCTAATGGAGTGTGTTGGCTAGTGTAAGTAAAAGGTAATACATATTCAGAAGTAGATTCTAATCCATCTGAATTAATCCATCCGTAATCTTTGCCATTGTAACTAATATGGTAATAAGTGTATTGACCAGCTGTTGCTACTTGGTCAAGTTGAACTAATTTACCACTAATAGATTTAGTGTTGCCTATTGAATAAGCTAATGAATTATATGGTTGGTTAAAAAGTTGCCAATTACCACTTTTAACTTTCATAGAGTTCATATTTCTAGATGATTTAATATCATATTTTAAATCGGCATTACCCACATTAACTACACTATTAGCAGATGCCGTTAAAGCTGCGTTATTAATAAATGGAAAAGCTGTACTAGATAACATTGCAGCAATTCCTAAAGTTAGAATTGTTTTTTTCATTGGTATTCCTCCCAAACTAGTCGTTTTTTCTATAGTTAGAAGAATAACCAATATAACTTAAGGTTAGCTTAAAATAAAAAAGATATTCGAAAATTCGAATATCTTTTTAGTAGATAGCATTTACTTGTTTTTGAACTTCTGGATGATTTAAAAACTCTTCATAACTAGTTTCCGCTCTGCTTACTATTCCTTTGCTAGATACTTCGATAATGTGATCAGCAATCGTTTCGATAAATTGACGGTCATGAGAAGTGAAAACAATTGAACCTGCAAACGGAATTAAACTATCATTCAAAGCAGTAATAGATTCCATATCCAAATGGTTAGTTGGGTCATCTAATAGTAATACATTACCCTTTTGTAGCATCATTTTTGATAACATACATCTAACTTTTTCCCCACCAGATAATACTTTAATTTGTTTTTCAATGTTGTCTCCAGAGAATAACATTCTTCCTAAGAAACCTCTTAAGAACGTATCATCACTTTCTTCTTTAGAAGCATATTGTCTAAGCCAATCAATAATTGTCATAGAATCATCTTCAAAATCAGAATTAATGTTTTTAGGCATGTATGAAACTTTAGTAGTTTGACCCCAAGTCACAGTTCCTGTATCAGGTGTCATTTTACCAGCAATAATTTGCATTAAAGTATTAGTTGCTAAATCATTACGACTAATAAAAGCAGTTTTTTCGCCTGGACGTAAAGTAAAAGTAATATTATCTAATATTTTTACCCCATCAATGGTTTTAGATACATTATCAACTCTTAATAAATCGTTACCCAATTCCCTTTCCATCTCAAATTTAATAAATGGATACTTACGAGAAGAAGGTTTAATGTCATCTAAAGTAATTTTATCCAATTGTTTTTTACGTGAAGTAGCCTGCTTAGATTTAGAAGCATTGGCACTAAACCTAGCAATAAATTCTTTTAATTCTTTAATTTGATCTTCTTTTTTAGCATTTGATTCTTGACGCATTTTAGTAGCTAGTTGACTAGATTTTAACCAAAAATCATAGTTACCAACATAAATTTGAATCTTTTGAAAGTCAACATCACACATCATTGTACATACTTGATTTAAGAAATAACGGTCATGAGATACAACAATCGCTGTATTTTCATAATTAGCTAAGAAATCTTGTAACCATTCAATCGTGTTATTGTCCAAACCATTAGTTGGTTCGTCCAGTAGTAAAATATCTGGTTTACCAAATAAAGCTTGTGCTAATAAAACCTTAACCTTTTGACTTTCATTAAGTTCACTCATTTTTTGTGTATGCATTTTTTCAGGAATGCCTAAATTTTGTAATAGTTGAGATGCATCAGCTTCTGCATTCCAACCATCCATTTCAGCAAATTCACCTTCAAGTTCGGCTGCCTTAACACCATCGGCATCTGAAAAATCAGCTTTTGCATACAAAGCATCTTTTTCTTTCATTACTTTGTATAATTTTTCGTAACCTTGAATTACTGTATCTAAAACTTCACAATCCTCAAAGCCATAATGATTTTGATTCAAACTAGAAATTCGTTCATTTTTACCAATTGATATATTTCCACTAGTTGGTTCAATTTTACCTTCTAGTAATTTTAAAAACGTGGATTTCCCAGCACCATTAGCACCAATTACACCATAACAATTTCCAGGTGTAAATTTTAAATTAACATTTTCATATAATTTTTTACCTGAAAAATGCAATCCCATATTACTTACTGTTATCATTTAATACCCCACTTACATCTGAAATAAGCTTTAATCTAAAAAGTTCATCCCTTTTCGTTTAAATCAAGGATGAGCTTTTTGGTTTGATTCAAATTTTTAAGACTCGCATAACTTTATCATATATAAATAATATAAACAAGTTAATTAAAAGGCGTCTTGAATTGATTTATTACCATCACTAAAGGCATATTCCTTGTTAGTAGTTTTGTCATCATCTAAGACTGCCACAATAAATTTAGCCACATTTGCTCTCGAAACTGTTCGATGATATAGGTCGTTAGGATTTAGCTCAACTTTACCATCAGCATTGTTATCTGTTAAGGAAGCTGGGCGTAAAATTGTGTATTTCAAATCTGTATTATTCTTTAAGTATTCATCAGCATAATGTTTTGCTATAAAATATCCGTGCAGGTTGGAATTATCCCAAATTTTACGGTCATCACTCCCCATTGAACTAACCATTACATATCTATCAATGCCCGTACTTTGTGTAGCAATCATACTTTTTATAGCGCCATCTAAATCAATAACTAAAGTCTGATCATCACCAGTATCTCCACCTGAACCAGCTGAGAACACTACTTGATCAATTTGGTTATCTTTAAGTACCTTCGCCATATCGTTAGCTTGAGATGTTAAATCAAACAAAACCGGAGTGACGTTTGCTATGCTTTCATAATCATTAAATTGACTTTTGGTCCTTAATCCAGCAAATACTTGTACGTTACCTTTTTGAGATAATTCATTTACTAGAATTTTACCAACTTTGCCATGCGCTCCAATTACAAATACATTCATTAATAAGTTACTCCTTTCAAAACAGCTTAACTGATTGCTATTTTATCAAGATACTATATTTAAACCAAACAAATAGTTTGGTGTTACCAATGCAATATCTCTTAACAAACTTGCAATCTAAATGCAATCAATGTGTATTAATTATAAGTTAGAATAACCATAATAATTATTATCGGAGGAATAATATGAAATCAATCAGAAAAATTTTGTTTTCTATATTTGTATTATCAGTCGCTGTATTTTCAATTAATGTTTCAGCTAATGCTAGTGGGAAAAAAATAGCTGACGTCTCACAATATCAGGGAAATATAAATTGGAAGAAAGCAGCTAAAGATTTAAAATATGTAATCATCAGAGTTCAGCATGGTACAAAAGATGATAAAGATTATCGTTTAGACACTCACCGAAATATTAACGCTAATGGTGCCTATGAAAACAACGTTCCATTTGGTCAATATGGTTACGCAGAATTTACAAGTAAAAAAGATGCTGAAAATGAAGCTAAAACATTTTTTAAGCATTCAAATAAAAACGCCAAATTCTATGTTTTAGATAACGAAAAACGTATGCCTAAAGCAAAGGCCAAAGAACAAAAATATGTTGATATTTGGTTAAAAACTATGCGTAAATTAACCGATAAACCATTTATTTACTACTCATATCAAAGCTTTGTATCATCACACAAAATAGATTACTCTAAGTTTGATGGTTCATGGATTGCCAATTATAGTGCTAAACCAATTCAAAACCCTGATTTATGGCAGTATACTAGTCACGGTAGAGTTTCTGGAATTAAAGGTAACGTTGATTTAAATCGAATTTTAAACCGTAGTCAAGTTAACCAATGGTTTAGATAAAAAAAGTCCTAAGTTATTTAGATAACTTAGGACTTTTTTTATTAAGATATACCATTTTTCACCAGAATCCACATATTTTCAAATCTTTTTTCAAATTCAGGAGAATCCCAAGTTTCCTTAAAACTAGGAAAAGTAAATATAGTAAAAGCAGATAACAAAGTTTCAGCTTTGATATAATCATCGTTCCAAGACATTACTTTATTAATTTTTTTATAAAGGCTTGTCAAAATCTCCCTTAAAATATAAGGATTGTTTTCTACATATTTAGTGTTTAAAGTAAATATTTTATTGTTATTGGTGTAAGCATGCCTTTTCAAATCAACAAATGACCATAATATATCATGTAAAATATCTAATCTATCGTCAGAATCATTTGTAATAAAGATTTTATCTATAATATTTTTGTGAAACCATCGTTTTGAAACAGACTCCCACAAATCCTTTTTATTATTAAAATGTTTATATATAGCTGAATGTGTCACACCTAGCTCTTTTGATATTTGATAAATAGTAATTTCTGACGTGTCTAAATTTTCGACAAGATTTTCAGCAACGTCAATTATTTTGTTTCTATCTATATTTTTTTTATACATAAAATTATTTATACCCTTCTATATCTAGCTTATATAATTTTTTCTTTAAATAATATCACAACACTTCTTAAGTTACAAAAATTGACAAAAGTAACCACATATAATAACATTGCTTTTAAAGTTACAAAAATTAAAAAAAGTTACCAAAAGGAGTCAATATGAAAGTAGCACAATTGGATAAATATAATAAAAATTTCAAATTAAAAATAAGACAAGTACCTATTCCTAAAATTAAAAATGAAGAAGTGTTAGTAAAAGTAAAAGCCGCTGCTGTAAATCCTTTAGATAACCTAATAGGAACTGGCAGTGTTAAATTAATTCAAAATTATTCTATGCCTTTAAACATGGGAAACGAGCTTTCTGGAATTGTTGAAATGGTAGGAAATAAAGTAAGTAAATTTAAAAATGGAGATTTTGTATACACTAGACTTCCATTAAATAGAATTGGAGCTTTTGCTGAATACGTAGCCGTTCCATCTAGTGCTTTAGCAAAATTGCCAAAAAACTTAGATTTTAAAAGTGGAGCTGCATCCGCATTGACAGGACTAACTGCATATCAAGGGCTAAAAGATATTTTAAAAGTTAAAACTGGAAAAACTATTTTTATAAATGGAGGTTCAGGTTCATTCGGACAACTAGCAGTCCCCGTAGCAAATAGCATGGGATTAAAAGTAATTGTAAGTGGAAATCCAAAATTGCGTGAAAATATTATGAAATTAGGAGCTGATGAATATATATCATATAAAGATCAAAATTATTGGGAAATTCTCCAGAATATAGATTATGTAATAGACACAATAGGAAAAAAAGAATTTGAAAAAGAACTATCTATAATTAAGTCTGGAGGAAAATTATTATCTCTAAAATCAGGACCAAATAAATCATTTGCTATAAATAATAATATGGGCGTTATTAAAACACAGTTGTTTAAATTGGCAGGATTAAAATTAGATAAACAAGCTAAAGAAAAAAATGTTGAATATCATTTTATATTTGTTAAAAGTAGTGGTAGTCAGCTAGAACAAATTACAAAAATTATAGAAAAAAACAATATTCAACCAGAAATATGTTCAACAGAAATGAACATAGATGATATTAATGAAGCTCTAAAAAAAGTAAAAACTGGAAATCATAGAGGAAAAGTTGTCATAACTTTTTAAATAATATTTATTAAGAAGGTATAAATATGGATTATTATAAATATACAGAAGCACCTAATAAATTTATTAAAAATAGCAACAAAGTATATGCATACAGAGAATTAGGTAGAAAAACAGGTATACCCATAATATTTTTTACACATCTAGCGGGAAATTTAGACAACTGGGATCCTAGAATTATAGATGAAATATCTAAATATAGATGGGTTATAACATTTGATAATTTAGGAATTGGCTTATCAAATGGAAAGGTTCCGAACACTATTGAAGAGAAATGGCAAGCGATGCTTTAGAATTTATCAATGCTTTAAACGTAAATAAAATTGATATACTATCTTTTTCTATGGGTGGCATGATTGCACAAGAAATTATTAATAGAAAGCAAAAAATTGTAAGAAAATTAATATTAGCAGGAACTGGTCCTAAAGGTGGATCCGGAATTAATAATATTATTAAAATAAATTTTCAAAACATAATAAAAGCTGTTTTCACTTTAAAGGATGTAAAAACATATCTATTTTTTAAATAGTAATGAAAATGGTAAAAAAATGCAAAAAGTTTTTTAAAAAGAATAAAAGAAAGAAAACAAAATAAAGATTCCAGAGTTAAAATAAAGGCTTATGTGAACCAGCTTAAGGCAATAAAAAAATAGGGCAATTCCAATGATAATGATTTATCTAAAGTAAACATACCAACACTTATAGTGAACGGAAAAGAAGATATTATGGTGCCAATTATTAATTCTTACAAACTTAATAAAAAAATAAAAAATAGCAAACTAGTTATCTATGATGATGCCGGTCATGGAGGAATTTTTCAAAACTATAAAGAATTTACGAAATTAATCTTAGAATTTTTAAAATAATAAGAAAAAGCACTTATGCATAAAATGTATAAGTGCTTTTTCTTATCTTTCGTCTTTTAAGGCAACGTTTCCATCAAGCATTCCAGCATCACCTTTAAGTACTAATTCATTGTAAGTAACATCTAGTTTTAGACCTTGATCAAGATATGATTTACTGTATCCCTTGATATAAATAGGACCTAAATCAGATTCTAAGGTTTCATCAAAAGCAGGGTCATTATCATCAAGACTTACTGCTAGTAAATCAAAAGAAATTCCTATTGCACAAGAACCTACATCAGAATGATTGCCGACTCCATCATCAAAATTCAATAATAGTTTATATTTCCCATCTAACTTATTTTTAATTTTAGACTTTGCTGCATCTGTAATAGTAATTTTCATTTTTAATTTCCCCCTTTTGAATACATAAATTATATAATTTTTACGAATAAATCCAAAATATATTGACTAGGTTAACTTATACCAATCCATAATTTTTTGGGCATCATCGTATTTTAAGTATCGGCATTGTATTTCCTTATTGTTTTCACCCATCCTAATATTAATAACTAAATGTGCTATATTGGCGTACTTTTTCATAAAATAAGTTTGCCTAATCTCCATAGATTGAATCTTATCCCATACGATAAAATTAGTATAATAGTTGAAAAATCGAACATCTTTTATAGTTATTACACCTTTTATGTGTGGTGCACTAATTAAACCCACTTCGATATTTTTAGCTTTAATAGATGCATTTATAACCATCAATAAGCTAAAGACGGTAACTAAAGAAATTAAAAGCCAAAAAATAAGACCTAAATAAAATTATCAAGATACATAGGATAATTGGTAAAAACAAAGTATTACGCAAAAATAACCAAAAAGCATATTTATAACTTTTAAATATATTATAGGCATTTTTATTAGTATAGCTGAACAAACGTCCTACTTTAGATTTAACTAAACTACTATCAATAAAAGGGATCAAAACGCTGTTCTTAAAGTCATCATCACTTTTTTCATTAATCAAATCCACGTTAACGGTGGTAAGACCTAATAATCTTCTGATTATATTCTGACTAAAAATAACATTTTGAATTTTATTAATCGGTATTTTATCAGTTTTACGTTTGAAAAGCCCCAAGCTAATTCTGAAATTATCATTATTTAAATCAAGTGTAAAATTATGATATTTAAATTTAGTTCTTAAAAAATCAATTACATATAAAATCAATATGAAAGCTATAAATAAAAGTATTACAAAATACATTGATAATGATTGATTAACATCATTAAACAAACGTTTACTATCATTAAAGAATCTAGTTATCAAAACAAATATTAAAACAATCGTGGAAAACAGTGAAAAATTAGTAGCCGCAAAAATATTAACATATCGTGAACTAGCTTGATAAAAAGGTTCATGCAATTGATTATCATTAGTAATTTCCTTTGAATTTTCACCAGTAGCTATTAAGTGCTTAGTTTCTAAAAATTTTCCTACTTTTATGCTAACTAACTGTAAATCAATTCTTGATTTACTATCACTATGTGATGCAGTATTGACTACCAACTGTTCCAAATTCAATGGTTTTAGAAAAAACCATTGATTATGTTGAATCGATTGAATTTTATCGTACGGTATATGCAATTCTTTTTTAAAAAAGATTCCATGTTTAATTAAAATTTGTTCATCTAAAATAGAATAATGATAGGTAAAATATTTTACAAAACTAATTGTTACTAGTGACATTAAAGCTATTAAACCTAACATTGGTTTCCAAATTAGTAAGAAAATAAAGCCAAAGAAATAGTTTTTCAACGTTTTATAAAGATAAAACACAACCGAAAGTAAGTTTATCCTTCTATCGTACATTTTTTGCCTCCATCGCTAGTTTAATAACTTTTAAACGTAGTTCATCAGCTTCTTGTTGGGTTAAAGCTTCAATTGTGTGTTCGTTGCTAGCCGTAACAATTGCAACACAGGTTAGACCTTGTGTTCTAAGTAGTGGTCCCTGTGATAGGTGGACGTTTTGTACCCTAGCAATTGGAATGGAAACTTCACTACGAAAAATAAACCCTTTTTTAATTCTTACTTCGGTTTCTGAAACGTTATAACTATAAAACGCATATCGATAAGGAATTAAAGTATATTCTATTAAGACCTCTAGTAGAGCTAAACCTATAACAATCATAAAAATGTAAATAGAAATGCTATAAAAATACTTAGAAACTAAGAACATTGCCGATAACAAAATTATCCAAATTAATAACGAAAGCATTGCGCTTTGCATCCATACTTTTTTAACTTTTAAGGGCAATTTATTCATGTATAACTCCTTTTATTTATGATAATGAGTGTAGTGATGGTTGTAATTTCTGTTTAAATGATATTTTTTATTATTAAAGCTAGGAGCTCCTTCTGGTGTTGGAACTTGCATGCTTCGATCAATTCTAGAACGACCAGTTGCATAGTCAAAGCTGATTCCTGGTTGAACATTGTATATATATACATTGAAATCTAGCGTTTTATCAGTAGACAATGCTTGTAAATGAATTCCACGAGCCATCAATTCATTTCCTCTGAAAATTGGTTTAGCATAAAAAATAACTTTTTTATTCTCACGAAGTGCATTTCTAACTTTGGCTTCATAAATAGTTTGTACTTTTTGATTAGAAAAAGCCGTTTGTGTAAATAAGTTTTTTAGATTATTTTGATCACCAGTTTGATGACTGTTTTGATACTTGCCATCACTATTAATGCCACCAGAAATACTGTATGCAATCAAATGTCCTCTATTAATGATTGCTTCACGATTTATCATTTTTTGATGCCATGCTGTTGGATATACATATTGGCGAGCTCGTAATGCTGAATTAGCTAAATTACGTTTCTCTAAATATCCAATATTGGCTGAAGAAGTACGATTAAGATTATCCAAATTGGCATAATCTACATGATTATATTTCCAATCACTAGCTTTTAAATTAGAATGATTTCCATTTAATTCAACGTATGCTTTATCGCCAGACTTATAATTTAATTCAGTTAAATTAACGCTAGTAGAACTATTTTTATTAGCATTTTGCTTACTAGAGCATCCCACTAATGTAATAGTTGCTAAAAATAAAATAAATCCATTTAATATTTTTTTCAATGTTATTTTCCTCCTAATATTTAAATTCGTATAAATATTATTTTTTTATGTATCATCAAAAGAATAACACGAAAATAAAAAAAGCTCACTTCTGTAAGTGAGCTTTTAGTTAAATTTATAAGGTCTTGAATATCCAACGGTATTCCACCAAGGAGCGCTAACATTTTCTACTATAACTCCCCTGTTTTGAGCATCTATCATTTTGCCATCACCAATGTACAAACCAACATGCGTAATATTATGCTTACTAGATCCAAAGAACACTAAATCACCTGATTTACGTTCTGATTTACTAATTTTTTTGGCATGCTTATATTGTTGAGCCGCTGTTCTAGGTAATTTTTTGTTCAAAGCTTTTTTATAAACGTATTTAGTAAATCCTGAACAGTCAAAACTTTTAGATCCAGTAGCACCATAACGATATCTTTTACCTAATTCTTTTTTAGCCTGTTTATATAATTTTTGATATTTCTTATTATTCTTTTTCTTTTTTTCGGACTGAGTATTATTTTTTTTATCTGATTCACTATTTGTATTATTGTCAGAAGAATCAGTTGAACTATTACCTGCTTCAGTGTTACTTTCAGTAGTGTTACCATTATTTAACTCACTAGTTAAGTTAGTATTTAAATTGTCATTTCCTGAATTAATTTCATCGGCATTAGCAGCAGAAATTTTAATGAATAGAACACACATTAAAGCTGTTAAAAAAATAGTTAATAATTTTCTTTTCAAAGCCTTCATACCCCTAATCATTTAATATTTATTGTTAGTAATTATAAATATTAAATGCTACCGTTAGAGGTCAAAACGATTGCAGTATATTGACTATCTTATGTCAAAATTATTACATATTTAAATATTCAAATGATACAATTATAGTAAGTTAATAATTTAGGAGTGATAATATGAATTTGTATTCGTACGAATATCTTAGTAATTCTAATGCCTATATAGCTTATATATTACTATTTTTCGCAGTAATTTTAGGTATTACCATTATTTTTAATGGATTAAAGTATATGCGTGATCGTACTAATCTTAAATATCGAGACTTTTTTGTTATTTTAACTTTAATTTCGATATTGGGAATTAGCATGGTATTTGGACATGTTATGAATCAAAAGGCCACATCATCTCGCAATAATCAAACTGTTAAAATGATTCAAGATATCAGTAAGAACAAAAAAGTTTCTGTTAATAAAATATATACTAGTTCAACTAACTTAGTTAATGGTATGACTGTAAAAGTTGACAAAAATTACTATGAAGTTAATTTAAATGCTGATTTAAATAGTTACACACTAACTCCGATTAGACTAATTGATAACGACACTAACTATGTAAAGAGCCCATCAATTATATCCAGAATTAGTAATTACCAATACCTTAATATCGCTTTGAAACTGCTAATTGGTTTTATCGTTTTAGTTTTACAAATTAACCTATCTGGTAAAGGTAATTTAGCTCCATCTAATGCCATTGATCAACTACAAAATTACGTATTAGGTGGTATTATTGGTGGAATGATTTACAGCCAAGACGTTTCAATCTTACAGTTCTTTATCGTATTATTAATTTGGTCAATTATAGTATTTGGTAGTAAAATTCTAAATCGTCAAAGTGCATTTTTTAGAAAAATCTTTACTGGTAGTCCTCAAGTTCTTATTAAGAATGGGGTAATTAACGTAGACGCTGCCTTAAGAAGTGGACTTTCAGCTTCTGACTTAACATTTAAATTACGAACACAAGGTATAAGTAACTTTAAAGATGTTAAATCTGCAACCCTAGAACAAAATGGCCAATTAACTGTCACCACTTTTGGAAATGAATCTGTTAATTATCCTGTAATAACTGATGGCTCGATTAATGAAGACGTAGTAAAGCGTATGGGTAAAACTCCAGAATGGTTAGAGCAAATGTTAGCAGACGAAGGAAAAGATGTTTCTCAAATTTACTTAGGCCAATATGTACATGATAACTTAATGATTATATCATTCCCCAATCATGCTAAACGCCCATGGCATTACTATCTTAAATATAAAAATATTAAAGATTCATATAATAATAAAAAGTAATAAAAAAGACTTCTATAAAATTATTTACAGAAGTCTTTTTTATTTCTCTAAATTATTCAAAGACCTTAAATCTGTTATCATCATCAATATAATCTTTAGCTTGAGCTGGATTTTCAATAGATCCAAAAACCATTTCACCGCGTAAAGTCCAATTTTCAGGAATATTAAATGTTTTTCTAACGTCTTCATCAATTAGTGGATTGTAGTGTTGTAAATTAGCTCCAATTCCGTTATCAGCTAAACCAGTCCAAACGGCATACTGAGCGTTCCCTTGTGCTTGTTCTGACCAGTCATAAAAGTTAGCTTTATACGCTGGAAATTGTTCTTCTAGTCCCTTTACAACATCACTATCAGTAAAATACAAAATTGTAGCATAACCAGCCTTGAAAGAATCAATTTTAGCTTTAGTCTTATTAAAAGCTTCGTCACTTTTTAAATGTGATTTTAGATTATCTAACACAATATCCCAAAGCTTATCATGATTTTCATTAAATAAAATAGCTGCTCTTGTAGATTGGCTATTAAAAGCCGAAGGTGATTCTTTAATAGTATTTTCAATAAATGAAACCAATTCACCATTGCTTTGATTAATATTTTTACCTAAAGCATAAACACTTCTACGTTTCTTTTGAATATCTAAAAAATCATTTTTCATATTCGAATACCCCCTGTTTAATTAACTGAATTATACCAACTTACTTTTTATTAGTGAAACATTTAGACTTGTTTTACTAAACATTTCTACTTGCTAAATGTTATTATCAATATAGTTAACTTTTTTATAAGTAGGAGGTTTAAATGTATTACTATGTTTTTTTACTGCTAGCCATTTTAGGTGAGCTAGTTGGAACCAACCTGTTAAAAATATCCATGGGGTTTAGTAAACTCTTGCCCACGATTGGTTCGTTATTATCATTTGCGGTTTGCTTTTACTGCTTATCGATAGCTATGATCAAGGTTCCGCTAAACATTGCCTACGCTACATGGAGTGGTATTGGATTACTACTTTCTACAGTAGTTGCGGTTATCCTATATAAAGAAGCGATAAACATATCTACTATTGTTGGTTTAACATTAATAATAGTTGGGGTTGTAATTTTAAATCTATATAGCACGAAATAAATACCGTCTATTTTGGCGGTATTTATTTTATTAAACGCATAATATTTTCGCTTAAATCTATAGTCAAATTATGGGCTGCCTTTATGGAATCTTCTAAAGACATCGCACCATTAGTTATTGAAAAAGCAGCATCCATATTTAAAATTTTGATATTTTCAGATACTATTCCGCCTAAACCAATTACTTTACAATTAGGATTTAATGTCTTAGCTAAATCAGTAATTTTACCAGTAACTTTACCAAATCTACTTTGAGCATCAATACTTCCTTCACCAGTAAATACATAGTCACAATCCTTGAAATGTTCTTTTAGATTATATTTCTGCATAATAAAGTCGGCTCCAGAAACAAACGTACTATTTGTAAAAGCTATCAAAGCAGCTCCCATGCCTCCAGCAGCTCCAGCACCCGACATTGAATCCACATCAATATCTAAATCATTATGAATAGTTTGGGCCATAATTTTTAAATTATTATCTAAAATTTTAATTGAATCATGATTAGCCCCCTTTTGAGGGCCAAATATTTCTGAAGCTCCCTTGGGTCCAGTTAACGGATTTTGCACATCTGACAAAATTGTAAATTTTACGTTAGCTAATTTTTTATTCAAAGAATGTAAGCTAATATGTTTTAAGTTAGATAAATTACCATTTCCTAAACCAATTTCATTTCCCTTAACATCTATAAAAGAAACTCCTAAAGCTTTGGCCATTCCTTGACCACCATCATTAGTTGCTGACCCACCTAAGCCAATGTATATGTGTTTAACGCCTTTATTAATCGCATCTAATATTAACTGACCTGTCCCATAACTAGTAGCTTTAATTGGATTTAACTGCTTTTTACTAATTAAATCAATCCCACTAGCTTCTGACATAGCAATAACTGCTATCTGATTATTTTTAATCAAACCATATTTGGCTATAATTTCATTTCCTAACGGGTCTAATACATTACAAGTAACGTAGTAACCTTCATACAGATTAATTAAAGTTTCTAAAGTACCATCACCACCATCTGCCATTGGCGCTTTTACTATTTTTGCTGTAGGTAAAGCTTTTTTTATACCAATGCTCATACAATCACAAACTTCCTTGGATGACAGACTTCCCTTAAAAGAATCGGGTGCTAAAACGATTTTCATGATTATCCCCCTAATGCTTAATATAATAAAGATACAACAACCATACTCTATACTTTAATTACAAATATTACAAAGTTAAAAAAATTGTGAATTTTTTTCATAAAATGATTGACTTTTAAAATAACAGGTGGCAGAATTAGGGCAGAAAATGAAATAGGAGATGAGTAACATGATTGGTATGATCAAAAATCTATTGATTGTTTTAATGTATATTGTATGGGTAGGCGTTGGTGTCGCTTTAATTGCGTCAATCAGTCAAATATTACCTGGACAGTTAGGAGCCTTAGCAATTATTGTATTGCTATTCCCATTAACCTATCTGCCAATCAGGTTATTTAATGCCGAAACATTAAGTCGAGTAAAAAAGAACTATAAAAACAATAATCAAATCAAGAAAAATATTCTATAAAATTAAAATAAAAAAAGAATTCAGAGTAATGATTACTCTGAATTCTTTTTTTCAACTGAAAATATTTTAACACCATATAAAGGTTGAAATTTATAATCATAAAAGAAAACTTTATTATCTTGATTTATGAATTCATTAGCCATTTTTTTAGATGTATATTTATTATTAAATATATATGCTATACCACCAGGTTTTAAAAGACGATTAATTTCTTTGCAGATAGATTTATAATCCGACTTCTTGTGACTATTTAATAAGCTATTTTCATTATTAGAAGCTGTTATAATATCAAAAGATTCTTCATCATAGTCCAGTTTTCGTATATCTTTATGTGATAACTCAATTCTATATCTAACTCTATTGTTTAAAGCATTGTACATAAAATCATTATCTGTTTGATATATATCTTCAACTGCAAAGATAGATACGTTAGAAAACATTGTAAGTCTAGATGCCAGTCTAATTATAACATCTCCGTTACCACTACCTAAATCTAATATTTTACTATTATCAAACAATTCTATACTATCTATAAATTCTTTAAACAGTCTGTTTCTCAAAAAACAATTTCTAAGCCAACTCAATAAAGTCAACGATAAAAATATAATAGAAAAACACAAAAAAGTTGAGTTAGCTTTAGAAAAAAAATAAGTAGCAAACAATATAATTGCAGATGCTAGGAATATTCGTTCAACAAATTTATTGTTAGACTTGTAAACATTAAATTTCTTCAAAAAATTCGCCTCTCTAACTAAAATTTTACTGATGGTGCATTTTGAGCATTTACGTCAGCACTGAAGTAGTTTATTTTACTATGACCAGTCATTCCAGCAACTAAAGAACCTGGAAATTTAACTATTTTATTATTATACTCTCTAGCGACACGGTTGTATTTATTACGTTCAACTGAAATTCTATTTTCAGTTCCCTCCATTTGCACAATTAAATCGTGCATCGTGTTGCTAGAAGTTAGATTAGGATAAGCTTCTTTTATTGAACCAACTAAAACATTCAATGATTTAGACTGCTCATCTAATGCGTTTACCTTATCATTAGTGTTATTGGAGCTATTATATTTTTTTTGTGAATTATAATACTCAGTTCTAGCTTTACTAATTTCACCATACACTTCTTTTTCCTGCTTTTGTTGACCTTTGACCGCATTTACTAAGTTTGGAATTAAATCAGCTCTTCTTTGTAAAACAGTCTGAACTTGACCCAATTGAGCTTCAACGTCCTGTTGTTTAGTTGCTAAACCATTTGATGTCTTTATAAAGCCCCCACCAATAAAAATGATAACTAAAGCTGCTATCACTAAACTTATAAATGAACGTTTTTTATAAAATGGTATTCCAGTATTTTGCATAATGCCTCCTATTTTTAATAATCTTCGTCATTATTATCATCATAATATTCTTTGTCAGAATCAATTATATATTGATCATATTCTTCTTCTAAAGCTTCATGTTCTTTCTTATCGTACTCTCTCTCCCAGTCATCATCCAAATCATCGGTATCCAAATCATCGCGGTTTAGATAATTTCGATTATCTAAACCACCATAATAATTAACATTATTAGGGACTGATAAATCTGAAATATGCTTTTGAGAATTAAAATTTGCTGAATCACTATTTAAATTCATTTGATTTTGTAAATAATCTATTCGAGCCAATTGATTATTTCTTTTACTCATGTTTATTAAATACTGATCATACTCTTCTTCTAAAACATCGTGTCTGCGTTTTGAATCTTCTTTATCTAAGTCATCCAAATCATAATCATCATTAACTAAACTGTAGCGATTAAGGTAGTTCCCATTAATTAATAAATCAGATGAATCACCTAAATATTTATAATTACAGCAAAAATTAAGCATCCTATTTAGATTAAGCCTATAACCATCTAAATCAATTGTAAAACCGTTAACAATATTTTTAGAATCATCTTTTTTTATAGAATTTCTATATTTAAAATAAAATTTAATTCCTACACAGGTGAAAAAAATTATTTGAAATATTAATTTCAACTTCATCAAAATAAACACTTCTTCTGCTTTTAAATTAGGTAATTCAATTAAATTGAAGAACCACCACCACCAAAGTCACCTCCGCCACCAGAGTCGCTAAAGCCCCCACTACTGCCAAATCCGCCAAAATCACTACTACTGTTGTGACCACTGCTTGTGCCAATCAAAAAGGGCAATAACCAACCGCTATTTCCACCAGATGGTCCAGAACCGTTATGATGATTATTATTTTTAGAAAGTTTAATTATAATAAAAATAATTATAGCAATTGTTATCAAAGCTAAAAACAAAATTACATAATCGTTTTTTTGTTTTTCTGTCTGTTCCTTTTTTATTTGTTGTAAAGACTTATTAGCATAACGTTTACTTATAATTTTAGATACTTGATTAAAAACATTTCTAATTCCTTCATCTATGTTAGACTTTTTGCTTGATTTTAGCAAAAACTTATTTTTCATCAAGATGTCATTAGATTGAGCATCAGTTAATATGTCTTCCACTCCATAGCCAGTACTAATTCTAACGTTGTTATTACCATTATTTTGAGCAAAAAGGATTAATACTCCATTATCTAAGCCTTTTTTACCAAAATGCCATCTATCATGTTGTAACAAATCATTAGCGTAGTCATCAATACTTTGGCCATTAGTTGATTTAATAGTCATAACTACAATTTGTGGTTTAGAATCGGTTTTTTGATATTGCTTTTCTTGTTGAATAATTTGCTCTTTAGTCTGATTTGATAAAACGTTAACATAATCATTTACTACGTATTCTTTAGTAGGTATGGGATTTGTATTATCAGCATGGCTAACAAAACCATTAAAACCTAAAATAAACATAATGGTCGAAACTAAAAAAATCATTAGCAAATGCACTTTTTTCAATGATATTATTATCACCTCCTAAAATATTTCAAAACATTTATACGTATATACTAAAGAATTGTTATATAAAAGCAAGTTTAAATGTCATTATTAGTAATAATATGATATTTGCGTTAGAATGAAGAAAAATAATTTTGTTAGAGGTGTATAAATTGAAATTTAAAAAAAATATGTTAAGTATTGGTTCAGCTGTATTATTATCAGCAACTATGGCTTTAAATGTAAGTGCCAGCGGTTTACCAAATAACAAATCTAAATATTGGAATCAGACTAGACTAGTTACTACCAATAAAGTAGTAAATGCTCAACAAATGCAAATAAAGAAGAATACTATAACTAACAAGAAATTAAGTTCTAGTAAAATAAAAAAGAATTCTGATTTATATGTTCGCAGAGTTGGTAACAATAACAAAGAATGGATTTTATTTAGTAACTCTTTGAAACAAAATAAAAACACAATTTGGGTTACTATGCAAAAAGATACTAAGTGGATGAAGAAATACATTCAAAAAGCTCCGAAGGGTGGAATAGTATCCAATTTCAGACGTGCAAATATCGATGATATTCCATCAGATAGATACGTAACCGCATTTTTCCCTATAGGTTCATATTTAGGAGATAAAAATAATCCTGTTTTAAAGGGCGGACAAGAAATTAGTGTGAAAAAAGATGATAATGAATCAAAAAATGATAATAATTACTACTACATTATGATTAAGGGTGAACCTCAAAAAATAAACATGGGCAATAATAAACCTACAACTTATAATACTATAAACGTTCAAGACAAAATGATTGTTTCTCAAAATACTCCTGAAGATTCACAAGCTATATTACCTATGAACTTTGAAATTAAAGATGGTACTTTATGGAGAATTATGGACAGTAACAGTAAATTAACTAAAAATGGTTATTCTTACAGTAACAAATACCAAAAATGGTTCCCTGTAACTTTTAAATAAACTAAAAAAGCTATCTTAAAGATAGCTTTTTTGTTTATAATAATAAATACTAAATATGTGCGAGGAGTATCGTTTTGAAAACAAAAGATTTAACTCAAATTGCGTTAACTATTGCTGTAATAATAGTACTAGGATTAATTCCAGCAATTCCATTAGGAATAATTCCAGTCCCTATTGTGTTACAAAACATGGGAATTATGTTAGCTGGCTTTTTATTAGGACCTAAAAAAGGAACTATTAGTGTTGCCATTTTCTTATTATTAGTTGCACTCGGAATGCCCATTTTAACAGGTGGAAATGGTGGAATGGCTGTTTTTGTAGGCCCTACCGCAGGATATCTAATAGGTTGGTTATTTACTCCATTAATAATATTTATATTAAATAATCTGGCTAAAAAAATGCCTAATAAATTACTGTATTACTTAATAATATGGCTGTTAATTTTAGTAGTTGATTTAATTGGATCAATAGGCTTATCTTTACAAAGTGGTATGCAGATAAAAATAGCTGTATTGTCTAATTTAATTTTTATTCCTGGTGATACTATTAAATTATTCATTTCTATTATTTTAACTCAAAAAATTAAAAAATTTGTATAAATACATAAAAGAGGCAATGCTTTAGAAGCATTGCCTCTTTTATTATTCAGCTTTAGAAATTGCACCGTTTATATCATCTTTAGAAAAATCATGTTGCATAAATTCTTTACTATCGGTTGGAAATACTTGTTCTAAATTATTAAATGGTTGAACTTTAACCATCCCATTGTTAACTTTAAAATCTAAAACGTGACCACCTATGGATAAGTCATCAGCTAAAAAGTGTAAATGAAATCCACCAACTGCGGGACCATTAAAAATTTGAGGAGCATAATAACCAATTAATGTTCCCACTTTATTTTTACCATGAAATTCATTTTGCTTATCAGCACACTCAACTAACTTAGGATATGGTTCGGTTTGTTTATCAACTGAACGAGTAACAATCTTATCAAAATTTCCATGCAAACGAAATGAAAAGAAGATATTATTATAGTTCAATTTCGATAGCACAGCCTCTTCCAACTTTTTTGGATTTATAAAATCTTTTAGTTCAAATAAGTCTTTATAGTCAGCAAAATGAACATCAGCAAATGGAACCATAAAATCTTCTGATAATTTATTTACATTACCACTTCCATCAATTTGATATGGTTGACCATCTAAAACTACTAGTTCACCATCTAGACCATCACCAGTTCCAATGCCAGTATCACCATGCGATAGTAAACTTCCAATGCTTTTAGTCCCCTTAAAAAGTCCTGGTACTAATAAGGCTAAAGTTCCATATTGATATAATGTACTCTTACTCATTTTGATTCCTCCTATTCGCTTTTACTATTTTTATAAGTTTCAATTGCGAGTTTTCTAGCCTCTTTATGATTAACAATTGGCTTTGGATAATTAATTTTATGTGCATCAAGATATCCATTTTTATTAGGTTCATGTATAAATTCAACTGGAACATTTGATAATTCTGGAACGTATTGTTTAATGAATTTACCTTGTGGATCAAATTTTTCTGATTGTAAAGTAGGATTAAAAATTCTAAAGTATGGAACACTATCAGTACCTGTAGAAGCAGCCCATTGCCAACCACCGATATTACTTGATGTGTCATAATCAATTAAGCGTTCATGAAAATATTTTTCACCCCAACGCCAGTCAATTAATAAATCTTTGGTCAAGAAAGAAGCCACTATCATGCGTAATCGATTATGCATCCAACCCGTTTGGTTCAATTGACGCATTGCAGCATCTACGATTGGAAATCCGGTTTCACCTTTTTTCCAAGCATCAAATTGATTTTGGTTATTTAACCACTTAACATTTTGAAATTCAGGTTTAATTGCCATCTTGTCTTGATTAGGATAAATAGCATAAATCATATTATAAAAATCACGCCAACAAAGTTCTTTCATAAAGGTAGTTCTGCCATCACTATCGGGTTGTTCTAAAATGGCTTGCCAAATCATTCGAATGGAAATTTCGCCAGTTCTTAAAAATCTAGATAAACGACTAGTTCCATTGACTGAAGGAATATCACGTTGTTTATCATAATCAGATAAGCCATTTTGAATAAAATCATGCAACATTTTTTTGGCACAGTCTGTCCCAAAAGACATATGGTTCACGATTGAATTTTCACTGACTAAATTATTCAGTTTTTCATCATTGTTATTAAAATAATTTTTATCAACAAATTGACTTTTATCAACACTATAATTTAATGGTGTTGCTTTTTTGAGTGTTATCCATTTTTTGAAATATGGAGTAAACATTTTATAGGCCTGACCATCAGGTTTTTTAACTTCACTAGCACTATGCAAAGTGTAATCTAGATATGGATGTGCATCGATTTGAAGATCTTTTTCAAAAAAGTTAACCATTTCTTGATCACGTTTGCGGCCATATCCACGCTCGTCAAAATTAAAATAAATATTATTCCAATCTGGAATCATTTGTTTAAGTTGTTTAAAACAATCTTTAATATCACCATACAAAATGTTTAAATGAATTCCCTTATCAGATAAAAACTTCTTAAAATGCAATAAGCTAGCAAAAAAAGCATCTTGATTAACTGTTGAAAAAGCATTTAATTGACTAGGATTTATATGAAAAATCGGTAAAATCTTTTCGTTATTTTTTATTGCATGATATAAAGCAACATTGTCTTCTAATCGAAAGTCTCGACGAAACCACATTACTGAAGTCATTAATTATCACTCTTTTCATTTGTCTTCCATAACAGTATAGTACAACCAAAAATTTAATTCGAATGATTTATTTTAGTTATACAATAACCTAGCGTTCCTACATAAATGAAAATAGCTATTATAAAACATAGGGTTAGAAAATCCCAGGTTTGATAAAAAACTAACAATGAACTAAACATCACTGTTAATAATAATGACAATCGACTTAGTTTTACATACATTCCTTTAAGTGTATATTTATCGGCATATTCTTTAATTTGTTTTAATAAAAAATAAAAATCATTCACTTGATATGCAATTAATAAGATTAGCGAAGATAAAAATGCTTGATAAAATTGATCTGCATTAGCATGTAAGTTTATTAACCCATTGATAAAAACAACTCCACTAGCAATCGCAAATTTATTTAAATTAATGCTAAAATCTCTTTTTAATTTTTTATAAATAAAACTGCGCTCATTTTCTAAACGACTATAACCAATAGGCTGATTTCTTAACCTATTTTTTGGACCTTCATTCACTGTATGAAGATGCCTCCCTTAAATATATTTATATTTAAATAATAACTTATCTTTTATAATTTTTTATTAAAATAATAATAAAATTATTATAAAAGATTATGATTTGACTTTTTATTTTGTGATTAATTAACTATAATCATCTAAAAAGGAGTCTAATATGTCTTTTAAATTAAGAATTTTAGAAAAGAAAGATTTAACGCAAGTTTATCAATTAATGAACGATGAGTTTAATATGTCGTATTGGTTTAGAGAACCCTACTTATCTTTTATAGAACTGGAACAATACTATGAAAAACAAATTGTAAATGACCATCAAAGGCACTTTGCAATTGAATATGATGGACATTTTGCAGGAATCGTAGAATTAGTAGACATTGATAATATTCATAGACATGCTGAAATTCAAATTATTGTGGATAAGGATTTTAGAGGACTTAAGCTAGCTCAAAAAGCATTTAACAAATGCATTGAATATGGCTTTGGCACTATCAACTTACAAAAAATATATCTGTATGTAGATATTGAAAATAAACCTGCAATTAAAGTTTATAAAAAGATGGGATTCAATACTGAAGGAACGTTGAAAAAACACTATTTCGTAAATGGAAAATATCATGATGTGTATTTCATGAGTTTATTTAAATAAAAAAGGTTAGCCATGAATGAAGTGCCTTAAAAAAGTTAGACAATTATTACTAAATTAAATATTTAATTTCATGGAATGATTTCGATATTCAA
>NZ_BPLL01000027.1 GCF_019656235.1 Apilactobacillus xinyiensis
AGTCGCCATGCACTAATTCCTTTAAGCCACCTTACAATATTAGTTACAGATAGCTTTGGTGGTGCACTAACCAATAATTGAATATAGTCATCTTTACCAACTTCCATATGGTCAATAATAAAACCGTATTTTAAAGAAACTTCAAGTAATGTTTTCTTTAATACAACCTCAACGTTTCCTTTTAGAATGCGGTTGCGGTATTTAGTTCCCCATATGATGTGGTAATTTAAGTTAAAGGCAGATGTTCTACCATATGTAATTCTTTTATTATCTTTCATACAATCATTATAACATTATTTTATCTAACCATGTGTGTTTAGTGCAAAATAATAGGCGATTCATCAAGTCCTTGAAAGAACGTGTTTCATCGCCTAAATAAAAAATTTTTTTCGTAAGTAAAAAGTTGATTAAAAAATTATAACTATTTAATTTTAGCAACCGACTTGCTATCGGCAGTATAAAAGTTACCACGATAAGTTTCTAAACGTTTTAAAGAACCTAATTTTACTACTCTAGCTTGAAAAGTACGACCCTTGTTTAAAAATCCATTCTTAGCTTTTAAATTGATATCTTTGTATGTACATAAACGGTTCATTTTTACTATAAAAGTATGTTCATTATTTTTGTTACTATGTTTGAAATTGATACGTTTATCTTGGAAATCCAATGGTCTGGAATAACCACTAATGTGCCACCATGGTTCATCGATGCTTTCTTGTTTGACGCCATTTAATTGAGCATCAATCATTTCCCTATTACCTATGTAAATTCCGATGTGTGAGTGTTCATTATTATTTTTACCAAAAAAGATTAAATCACCAATTCTTAATTGATTGTCATTAATTTTATTAGTAGTTTGAGATTGTAATTCAGTATTTCTAGGTAAATCTTTGTTAGCTGCTAATTTATATACGTATTGAACAAATCCTGAACAATCATAGCCATCAGGACCATTTCCGCCATAATTATAGGGGGTAACAATTTTACTTTTAGCGATTTGTAATATTTTACTTTGAATACTGTTAGCAGATACTTTATTAGCAGATACTTTATTTGTGAAAAAATAAACATGCAACTTATTAAAATTGTACTAATAACTAATTTAAAAACTGTCTTTACCAATTCTCTTACCTCTTGCCTTTTGTTTTTTAATTAAACTACCACTTTTGTTATTACATTTATTATGAAAATGTTAAAAATAATGACTCCTTTGTTATAATTTGTAACTTATTTATATCATTGATGAAATGTTTAAAAGTTACAATGACGTTAATCTATATACATAGGAGCGTTTCTATTGAAAATAAAAGTAATTATAGCTAGTATTATTGTGTTTTTAATGACAATTATTAGTTTTAACGTAAAAGCTGCTCAAAACAATGTTTATGATTTATCTGAATGGCAAGGTAATTTTACTGATAGTCAAGTTCAACAGTTGAAAAAAGAAGTGCCATTTGTAATTTTGAGAGTTCAGTATGGTAGCGCTTATTATGATAAAACTTTTGATCATAATCGTAACTTATTGGATAAATATAAAGTTCCATACGGTGTATATTCTTTCAGTCAATATGAGAGTATTAGTGATGCCAAAAACGAAGCTAGAGTATTTTATAAGCGAGCGCCTAATGCTAAATTTTATGTAAATGATTATGAAGACCAAACAGTTAAGTCTGGAGGAACTAATGAAGCTACTTTAGCTTGGTTAAATGAATTAAGACCGTTAGTAGGCAAACGGAAAATTCTGTTTTATTCATATCAAAGTTTTATGTTGCAACATGCATCTGAAGCCATTAGTGCATATGATGGATATTGGTTAGCTGCATATCAATCCACTGAACCAACCAGAGAGCATGTTTTATGGCAATATACAGATCATTATTATTCACCAGCTTTAGGTAAATATATTGATTCAAGTTTATTAACAACTAAAAAAAGTGATTGGTTTATTGGCAATAATGGTCAAAGTGTCGTTGAAAACACAAAGTATTATAATTACAATTTTAAATTTAAAGTAAAAAGTGCTGCACAAAATAATTTCTATAATCACGTTTTTGATGACAATAAGTATAAAAGTAAGTTGGCTTTGAACCAATATAATACAAATTATAAAGGTAAGACAGTTGATGTTAACCAAAAAGCAGTAGTTAACGGAAAAACATATTATCGCTGTTATCATAACGGTAAGTTGTTAGGGTGGATCAATGTTGACAGTCTGAGTGCATACATTGATTATCAAAACATCAGTGAATATAAAACGATTAAAGTTACACCTAAAAATAATTTTTATAATCATATTCCAGGTAGTCATTTTTCAAACATTAGAATGTTTCACCAGGGAAAAAGCTATGCAAACAAAAAAGTTAAAGTTTTAGCTAAGGCTAAAAAACATGGCTGGCATAGTTATTATTACAAATGTTCATACAATGGAAAACATATCGGTTGGATATATCAATCTGCATTTTAAAAATAAAGGAGCTTATGCATTGGCATAAGCTCCTTTATTTGTGTAATAATTTAAGAAAGGAAATTGGATTTAGTTATTAATTAAATTAATAACTAAACAAAAGATTCTAGGAATGCTAGAAATAATTATTGTTTGTAAATAATATAATATCATTTTATAATCTTTTTGCAAGTCTTTTTTAATGTTTTTTTAATGTTATGGAAAGGATATGATTATATCAAAAGTTGGCAAGAAATATGGGCATATAATAAATACTGGGTAATGGCTCGATCGCAGCAAGCATATAATCAAATTAGAACTTTAGCTTCTAATAATGAATGGAATGTTGATAAACAAAGTTACTTTAATCAGCTAATTAAAGATTTGGAATCAAAGGAACCTACGAATGCTACCTTAACTACAGCTTACCAACATGTCTGGGGATATTTTAAAAAAATATGTACCGAAGACGAGAAAATTATTTATAAAAAATATTTAAGCGAATTAAGTACAGATAATGATGATTTAGGTCCATACTTGGTTCATTTAACTGATAAATATAAAGTTAAATATTTGGAAAAATCTAGAATTATCCAGGAACTAAAAAAGAGAGAATGATTTAACATTCTCTCTTTTTTGACTTTTAGTCAGCTCTTTTTTCGTTATCTTGAACTCTTTTAACGTGTTTAGAAATATCATTGTAAAATGCTTTTTCAATATCTGAATCCCCAGCACTTTTATATGCTTGCCAACTTCCTACCAAATCAATGTTAAATAAGGCAATCTTGTTATATACCAAAAATTCACGAGTTAAAGTTTCTTTTAAGTCTTTTACGATAACCTTAGTACGGTCTAAAACTTCAAAACGTTTTTCTTCAATGAATGATGATTCAAACTCTTTTTGATATTTATTTAAAAAATCGCTCATAACCATATTAAGTTGGTCATTATATTTTTCGATAAAATGTCTTTTACCATCACGCACAGTAAAAAATTCACTATCAACTAAGAAAGTTAGTTTAAACCATTCAGTATTGCCATCACGTGAGCTATCGTAACTTAAATCGGGGTCATTATATTCGTTAAACATTTCGGATACTAAACCAATATTTTTCATACTAATACTCCGTTCTCATTATTTATTTTTAATAAGAAATTTTATTTTAATTTTCATAACTAACATTAAAACCTATGTATAATTATACCCTCATATGAAAAACATACCAATGAGATATATTTTGTTAAAAAGTGTAAAATCATATACAATACATGAAACTTTATAGAAGAATTGTATCAGTTTTTACCATTAAATTAAAAGGATTCATAACTGTAAGGAGGATTTGAAATGAATAATACTATGATTTTTGGCCATAGAGGTTACCCAGCTCGTTTTCCAGAGAACTCACTTGAGGGCTTTAGATATGCAATTGATAATAACATTGATGGATTAGAATTTGACGTACATTTAACAAAAGATAATGTACCGGTAGTAATACATGATGAAACCGTGACTAGAACTACCGATGGGGTCGGATATATCAAAGACATGGATTTAAGTGATGTTAAAAAATTTAAATTACGAAATGGTGAGACAATTCCAACGCTTGAAGAATTACTAAGAATTGTTGAGCATAAAGAAATTTTCTTAAATTTAGAATTAAAAACTAATAAAATAAAGTATGAAAACATTGAATGGATCGTAACTAAATTAATTGACCAATTTCATATTATTAATCCAATTATTTATTCTTCATTTAATCTAAAATCACTAAAAAATTTAAAACTAATTAATAAGAACGCGCAATGTTGCTATCTTACTAGTCGTAAAATATCCAATCCAACTAAATTTATGCAAAAGCACGATTTAAGTGCACTGCATTTAAGTTATTCTGATCAAACAATTATGAATTATGAACGTGTTTGGACGGTAGATAGTTCATTTAGAATGTATAATTTGTTACGCAAAAATGTTTCAGGAATTATTACTAATAATTTTACTAAAGCCTCTAGAATTAGGAAATTAATAAGTTAGTAAAGAAAATTTTAAATTATTAAGTTCAAAAAAAGATGTTTAGGTGTTAGAATAGTTACAACCTGCTCTATGGAGGCTATGACAATGGCACTTACAACTGCTAAAATGTATTTTTTGATTTCGAGTAAAGCTAAAGATAGCCGTGCAATGATTAATAATATTCATGCACGCGCTTATTTAGTCGACAGCTGTTTATTAGACTTAGCAGCTGCAGACGTTATCACTTTAAAAGATAATCGAATCGTTATAAATGAAGTTTTACCGCATAGTTTGTATTTCTTAAACTCATTTATGGATGTGATTATTCGTAATAAAGATGATGACATAGATACAGTAATTGCTAAAATATTGCAAAATGTGGGTGTCATGAAACATACCTACCTCGCGCTTGGCGAAGAATTTACCGAAGATGGCAATGTGGTTGAAAAACAAAAAGGAATTATTCATAAAGTGAGAACCTTTGTTCCACAGCATAAGACGAATGCTGAAATAATTGAAAACATCGCTAGTCAAATGCTTGGAACTAGACCAATGTCGATTAATGTATTTTGTTTAACCGAGATTTTAGTTTTGAGTCGACAGTTAAGAATTTATTTCAAAGCTCGAGAACGCAAAGCGATAAAAAATCGATTGATCCGATTAGAACAACATCCAGAATATGCTAAAGTTTTTGAATTATCTAAAGAATTTGAAATTCATATGAAGAAGGTTACCAACCTAATAGCTAAAGAAACACCTTCATCATATATTAATTTGTAAATAAAAAAGCCTTAAGAATTATTATTCTTAAGGCTTTTTTATTTGATTTAAATTTTAGTACCAGTGGTGAGCTTGCCAAAAGCTTTTAGCATTTGTCCAAGAACCATAACGACTAGCAACATAGCGGTTAGCTGTTAGTTCTTGATTCTTTTTAGAATAGTCACCGTGTAAGTAACTGATACTTAATTGGAACTTACCGTAACAAACACCGTTTCTAGCGTGGTATCTGTTAGTAGATTCATGAAATGAAATCCATCTTCTTGCAGCAATATCTTGCTTGGATAAGTTGCTTTCTGCAACTTTTTGCCAACTTGCAGCTTGTACGTTCACTTGGTTGTTTGATGCAGCTGAAAAAGCAAAGAATAAACCGACTGCACTTACGATAGTAACGAATACTTGAATTAATGTTTTTTTAGTTTTTTGCAAAATTAAATCTTGCTCCTTTTTTAAATAAATAAATTATTTTGTCGTACGTTTTGATTACAGACAATACTATAACTGCTCAATATATCATTAGTGTTATTGGTTTTTTACAGTTATATTATGAAATGTTACAGAAATAAGTCATTTTTTTATAGAAACGCGTTATAAAGGGATTCTTATTGTAATTCCAAAAAATAATTTATAAATTGAAAATATAAAAAAATAGCCTATAATAATATTTGTGAGCTAATTTATAATCAGTATTATCTAATAAATAGTAGAAAGAAGCGTTTTAATATGGAATTCAATCCTGGAAATGCACAAGATGTTTATAAAGATGCCGGTAAAAATGTTTTATTTACAATTTTAAAATTAAACCGCAAAGATCAAAACGACGATAAAAGTAAAGTTCAAGAACTATGTTCACGTGAACAAGCAATTGTTCGTTCAATGAATATTAGATATCCTGAATATCATTTAAAAGTGGCGATGGGTTTTTCTAACGATGCTTGGGATTATTTATTCCCTAATGCTAAAAAGCCAGCTGAATTAGAAACATTTAAACCTATTCATGGGCCTAAATACACCGCACCTGCTACTGATGGAGATATTTTTATTCACATTAGAGCAGATGAAGAAACGGTAGTATATGAAGTAGCTGATCAATTACATAACTATTATCGTGATATTGCTAAAGTAGTTGATGAAACCAAAGGCTTTAGATATTTTGAAGGTCGTTCAATTATTGGCTTTGTTGATGGAACTGAAAATCCAGATGGTTCTGAATCAGCTAGCTATGCCATCATTGGCGATGAAGATGAAGACTACATTAATGGTTCATACGCTTTCGCTCAAAAGTACATGCATGACATGGACAGTTGGAAGAGTTTGAGTACTGAAGACCAGGAAAAAGCCGTTGGTCGTAAGAAATACTCAGACTTAGAATTAAAAGATGAAGAAAAATTGGCTAATTCACACAATGTCGCTTCACAAGATAACGATGATGGTGTTGAACATAAAATCGTTCGTATGAATGTACCATTTTCTAATCCAAGTGAAGGAACCACTGGAACATACTTTATTGGTTATGCTAGACATTGGACAGTTACTAAAAGAATGCTAGAAAATATGTTTAGTTTGTCCGATCGTATTTTAGACTTTTCAAATCCAGTTACTGGAACCATGTTCTTTATTCCATCTAAGAATACTTTGCAACAAATTGTTGATGATGAATTACCATTAAAATAGTTTAGATTAAAACATCTACAAACTTTATTGTCTGTAGATGTTTTTTTGTGCAATAATATTATTGTTTGTTAATGTTTTGTGAACGAAATACGAGGTTTACACTATAAAAGTTTGTGAAAATTAATTTTACAAAAATAATTTGTTTTTGCGTTTGTATGATGATCTAAATGATTAATAAAATAAATGTTATAAAGCTTGATGTATAAGAGAATTAAAGTTATCCACAAACCTGTGGATAACTTTTACAGTTAAGGCTTTTTTAAACGTTTGTACCCATTTGAAATGTTGATTTTATAACGTTTATAGATGGTAATGCGAACACAGGTTATCCACAGTTACCTGTGGATAACTTTTTGTAGTGATAATTATATATAAACACAATTTATAGTATTCAATTAAAATAACTAATACTAAATATAGTTAAGCTGAAAAAGTAGAAAGGATAATTTCACAAATGAATATTAAACTAGTAGTAGTTGGGAAACTAAAAGAAAAGTATTTTAAGGCTGGAATTGCTGAATATAGTAAGCGGTTATCACGTTTTTGCAATTTTCGGATTATAGAAGTTCCAGATGAAAAAGCCCCTGAAAACTTAAGTCAAGCACAAATGGATAATGTGATGGAAAAAGAGGGGAGTCGTATTTTAAGCAAAATCAGTGATCGAGAATATGTATATGCATTGGCTATTTTAGGTAAGGAACGTGCATCGGAAGAGTTTGCTAAAGAAATTGACCAATTAACTACATATGGACATTCTGATATTACATTTGTAATTGGTGGTTCATTAGGTTTGTCAGATAAAGTATTAAAACGTGCGGATACTCAAATATCTTTTGGTCGATTTACATTACCACATCAATTGATGCGACTAGTATTAACTGAACAAATCTACCGTGCATTTATGATAAATGAAGGTAGTCCGTACCATAAGTGATGCGGTTTTCAATATTTATAGTGTTGTTTTTTATTAACCAATACATTTGTTTTCGTTAATTTTTTAAAGCAAAATACTATGGATTATAAATATATTCATCTCTAATTTAATAGAAGTTAAAATTGAAATATGCATTTTATTACAGAACCTTTAATCATTGGTATTTAAAAATAATGGTTGAAGGTTTTTATGTTTTTTGAATATTTACATAGTATTTAAACTTTAATTTATTAATATTATTGACTTTTTTTATTTTTCAGGTAACATATAAGTTACTTAAGTAATTTATATGTTACCTAATTAGGAGATTTTTTTATGAATAATAAAGTTAAGTTAGTCAGAATTTCTAGTGGTATTCAACAAAAAGAATTAGCTTTAAAGGTTGGAATTTCTAGGCAGACTCTTAGTTTGATAGAAAAAGGGCAGTATAATCCTTCTTTAAAGTTATGTATAAATATAGCTGAAGCACTAAATTCTGATTTAAATTCATTATTTTGGAGGGTTTAGAATGAAAAAATCAAAAGAATCTTTTTACACTAAATTAGTAAGAAGAATATACGGAATACAAGGAGAATTTGATGAATATAAGCAACAACAAGTTAACAAAATTGGTAATAAAGCCTTTATTTTTCTATTCGAATATTTATCTACTTCAATGATTATTTTTTCTATATTTTTAGTTTCTTCTATAAATAAAGAACTTATTTTACTATGTTATTTATTATGTAATTTTATTGCTTTCTTTATTGTAATATTTTATTTAGCGATATTAGTTTCTAAATCAAAATTAGATAGAGTTGAATCTTACGATAATGATGATTACATAAACTTAGTGAAAAAGTCTAAAAAGAAGGCTATTTTAGGAACTATCGGTTTTTTCTTAGTAGAAAGATTGATTAGTTTAATATTGGAATTAGTTGACAATACAAGTAAATCATCCTTTATAAGTTTAATTATCTCTCCTATTGATAATATTATTTGGCTTGTAGGTTCTTTGATAGCTGGTATTGCTTTTTATTTCATTATGCTATCAAGAATAAAGAAATAGTTAGGTATTTAGATGCAATAATTTCTCCATTTGACAATGTTTTTATGGTTTACCGAAACAATATTTGTTGGTGTAACAAGTTATTTTACGCTTAAACATAAGACTAAGAAATAAATAATAAAACATGTACTGGAGATATTATCTATGTTCAAAAGAATAAAATATTTATTTATAAGTGTTTTACTTTGTTCTTCAATTATAATTATGTCAATTTGTTATACATTTATGAGCAAGCAGCTTATTTTTTCAGGAATAGTTTTATTTTTAATGCTACCTAGCTTTTTTCTAACTAGTAAATTTCAACTAAATTATTCAAGACAAAGCAAAATTAATTCAACACTATTAAATGTTAGAAATATTTTTTTAAGTTTAAGTATTTTAGAGTTAACTTTAAAAATATATGTAGAAATAACGGTGGGCGTTGCATCAATTATACTTTTGACAGTATGTTCATTAATAATCGATTTTTATGTTGTTTTAAAAATGCAATATTAATAAATAGTTGAAAGGTGGTAATCATTTGAGTTTGAGCAGTAAGAAAATGTTAATGTTTATTTTGCAAATATTAGTCTATATTATTTACATATATTCTGCTATTTTTATAACATATGAAAAGATTGTAACGATTATTGTTATGACAACGATAGCAATAATTGGTAGCTTACAATTTCATCATAAAGCTAAATCAATGAATGCAGATGAACTCAGCAGACAATTAAATCTTAGAATTTCGTTAGTAATTGTTTTTATAATTTTATTATCTTTTTTGATTTTTTAATACATGTAAAATTACAATATCAAATCCAAATTTTCTAATTTGAAAAGAGTATTAATATAATATCTAAGAAAGCTCAAAAGACAACTATATCTTTTGGGCCTTTTTATTCGCTATATTTTAGAGTCAAAAAAGGATTAAATACTAGTCTATAAACTAATATTTAATCCTTTTTTGAATTTCTTATTTTTAATAACTTACTGTAAATATGATCCAAATTATTCCTGAAAACAATTGAACCGTAGAGTTAAATTGTTTTTTCTTATAAACATTGTAAATGAAATTTAAAGAGTATAATGCATATATTGCAAATACCGTTAAGCACATTATTTCATAGGACAAATTATAAAGAATGCTCATTAATTTCAACGCGAACAAAGTGACTGATAAAAAATGAACAGACAATGAAATGATTTTAAAAAACAATGCTCCATTATTTCGATTATTTACATGCTTGATTTCCATGAAGTTGCTCCTTTTTAACTTTTAAAACCAAAATGTAGTATTATTAATTTGTATGTTGAATTTTAAATTGACAGATGTTTTATGCTAATTATTATTAGCATATTTAATTTATTAATATAATTTTTTGTTAAAAATTACTTATATTAAATATTATAATTATTTTATTTTTAATTTTAATGTTAAATTATAAAATTGCATCAATTAATTTTGTGTATGTACATTTTATATAAAATATGTTATATGGCGTTTTTATGTTAGGAGGTATCTTTATGACAATTGGTAGCAATATTAAAAACATACGAAAAAATCATAATCTTACGCAGGAGCAATTCGCTGAAGAAATTTATTGTTCCGCACAATCAGTTTCAAAATGGGAGAGAGATTTAATTACGCCTAATTTGGATGTTATAAAAACAATATCATCTAAGTTTAATGTATCAATATCTTATATTCTCTCCAATGATAATGAATTAAATTTTGAAAAAACTGTTTTAGATACCTCCATTTCTTTATTAAAGGAAAACATTATTCCATCAATTGAGATGCTTGCTAGGTGCACAGCTTTAAGTAAACATTCGCTACAAACACTATTTAACAATGATAATGATTTGATTGTTTTTATTATTAAAAAATTTGATGAGAATATAAAAAAGAAATTAATTCTGAACATAGATAATAATAATGTTATCTATACTTTCATAGACAATTGTTTACCCATTCTTAGAATGAACAAAGATATTTTAAAGCCAATGTATTCAGATCACAATACTAGTGCGATTATTATCCAATATCTAAAAAAAACTTACAGTCAGTTGTTAAAAAATCATTTAAACATACATGATGAATTGAAAGTGAATATAATTGTTTCTAACTGCATTGAAATTATCAATGCTGCTTTAACATATTACTCTGAATATTCAATATCAGATATAAAAAGAACCTTTTCTTCTGCTATTTCTGATATCTAATCATGATAATTTTTGTTTATTTATCTTGATTTATATATTTATTATCAAAAACACATTTGACAAAAGATTAAAAATAGATTAAAGTTACTCTCATAAACAAAAGCATATAAATTAAAAACGTTGATTAGAAAGAGTAACTTTTTAAATAATTTTAAGAGAGACTTAGTTTGGTGTGATAAGTTAATTTTTTAAATAGCGAAAATCATCTATGAGTTGCTGGACCAATTAAGTAGTCTAAGCTGGGAATTCCCATTAAAGAATCTGCAAATCAATAGGTTTGTTTGAGATATGCATGTTTTTTGATGCATAAAAAAGGTGGTACCGCGTTTTTTATAAAGCGCCCTTTATTTCTTGTATAGAAATAAAGGGCGCTTTTTTGTTTTTAATAAATTTTATGATGGAGTGATGAATTATGAAGAAAGTTTTGTACAAAAATTTTAATTTATTTAACGGTTTTGAAAATACAACATATAAAAATTGCTGGATGTTGGTAAATAATGATGGAAAACTTGAAGCAGTTTCTAGTTCAAATAGTTTTCCAAATGAAAATGATTTAAAAGTTGTAGACTTGGAAAATAAATATGTAATGCCGGGGTTAGTAAACTGTCACACGCATATTACTTTAGATTCTAATACCCATGATGGGGGTGTTTCTGTAGATCAAACTGAAGCAACAGTAAGAGCTTTAAGTAATTTAAAAGACCTTCTAAAATCTGGAGTAACATATATTAGAGAATGTGGTAGCATGTTTGGATTAGACACTACATTGGCTAAGTTACAGAGAAAAGGTTTATTGAAAAAAAGTCCTGAAATTATGTCATCTGGTTGTGCTTTGACTATGACTGGCGGACATGGTGATTATCCTAATGGTGGAAAAACAGTTGATTCACCTGATGAAATGCGCAAAGCAGTTAGAAATAATTTTAAAAATGGCGCTCAATCAACTAAGGTTATGGCTTCAGGAGGCGTTATGTCTCCTGGTGATTATATGGACGAAGCACAACTAACAGTTGAAGAGTTAAAAGTAGCTGTTGAAGAAACCCATAACAAACATGCAGTCGTTGCTGCACATGCGGAAGGAAATCCTGGAATTATGAATGCTTTAAAAGCGGGCGTTGATTCCATCGAACATGGTTTTTATTTAAACGATGAAGAATTAGAAATGATGTTAGATAACAATCAATATTTAACACCAACTCTTGTATCAGCTTGGTGTATTGCGGAATATGGTAAAGATACTTTACCAGCTTGGGAATTAAATAAATTAACAGATGCTTTGGATGATATTTATAAAAATGTGAATAGAGCTTATGAAAAAGGAGTTAAAGTCACGTTAGGTACAGATGCTGGTACACCATATAATAATTTTCAAAAGACTCCTAAAGAGTTTGAATTGATGACTAAAAAAGAACATTTTTCAAATTTTGATGCTTTAAAAACATCTTTACATTCAGCTGAACTAATGAATTTGAAAGATTATGGAACACTAGAAAGTGGTAAATACGCTGATTTTCTTGTATTAAATGAAAACCCATTAGAAGATGTCGTTGCAGTACAACAAAGTGATAAGCAAGTGTATAAATTTGGAAGAAGGGTATTTTAAAAAAGGTGATTTTATGAATAAAACTAGATTAGGATTATTATCTACAGTAACTTTAGGTGTATTTTTATTGACTGGATGTGGTAAATCAAGTAATTCCAGTAATCAGAGTTCACAAAAATTAAATTGGATGCAGCCTTCAAACTTAATGACACTAGATCCGTCTAAATCTGTAGATACTACTAGTGCAAATACTTTATCTAATGTTAGTCAAGGACTATTAACCAGTCCAGAAGGGTCTAAAGTAGTTGCTGGAGTAGCTAAAAGTTATAAAGTATCTAAAGATGGAAAGACGTATACATTTGATCTAAGAAAATCTAAATGGAGTAATGGTGATTCAGTAACTGCAAAAGACTTTGTATATGGTTTTCAAAGAACTGTTAACCCCAAAACAGCTTCCCAAAATGCTTATTTATATGATCATTTTTTAAATTATAATGGTGTAAAAAGTGGGAAAATGAATCCTAATAAATTAGGCGTTAGCGCTCCTAATAATTATACTTTAGTAGTAAAACTTAGTAAGCCACAATCTTACTTTAAGTATTTAGTTACTCAAACAGCTTTTCTACCACAGAACGAAAAAGTTGCTACAAAGTATGGTAAAGGTTACGGAACTAGTAGCGATAAACAAGTTTATAATGGGCCATTTGTTGCTAAGGGTTGGACTGGTACAAATGATAGCTGGCGCTTAAATAAGAATACTAATTTTTGGGATAGAAAAGTTGTTAAACTGAATAGTTTAAAAATGAATGTTGTTAAAAGTAGTCAGACTGGTCTGAACCAATATCAAACTGGAGCATTAGATGCACTATCATTAACTAATAAACAACAAGTAGATAATTTTAAGAACTCTAAAGAGTTTAAAAAGAATCAATCTGTTTACTCTAATTTTATTGAAATGAATAGAGATAAAGTTAAAGCTTTTAAAAATTTGAAAATTCGTCAAGCTTTATCACTTGCAATTAATAGGAATCAGTTTGTTAATAATGTTATGGGTGACGGGTCTACAGTTACAAAAGGCTTTGTTGCCTCAGGTTTAGCTTATAAAAATGGAAAAGATTATGCAGAAACCTCACATGTTAAAGGGACTACTGATTATAATTTATCTAAAGCAAAAAAACTCTGGAATGAAGGACTTAAAGAAACTGGTCATAAGGGAATGAACTTAACTTTAACTTATGATGATAATGATGTTGCAAAAGCTACATCTGATTTTCTTCAAAGTGAATGGGAAAAACTGCCAGGTTTGACAATATCTAATATTAATATTCCTAAACAACAAAGAATTGCTAGAATGTTTTCAGGTAACTATGACTTATGTGTAACTGGTTGGGATGCCGGTTATGCTGATCCTATTGCAGCGCTTGCAATTAAAACCTCTAGCAGTCCTATGAATTTTGGAAAATGGTCTAATAAAACATATGATAATTTAATAAATAAATCTGATAATAAAGATGCTAATAATAGTAATTCCAGATGGAATGATATGGTTCAAGCTCAAAAAGTTTTATCTAATGATGTTGGAGCAATTCCTTTTTATCAAAGTGCTAAACCTTCTGTAGTTAAAGATAAAGTTAAAGGACTAGAATATAATCCAATTGGTAGTGGATGGGATTTTACCAAGGCTTATATAAAATAAAAGCATAAACTAAAAAGTTTATGCTTTTTTAGTATTCTAATGATGTTTTTAAAGCATTATCTCGTTCAATTTTTATAGGAGTTAAATCATTTTTTAGAGTATGATTTTCGTTAAAAATTAAACATCTGTCGATAACTTCATTAATGTAATAATAATTATGACTGGATACAATCAAAGTTTTGTTAGCATCCTTCAACTTTATCAAAATTTTTTGAACTATTTTTTGATATTTAGGTGATAAACCGTTAAATGGTTCATCCATTATGATTATGGGAGGATTCATCGTTAGGACACTGGCAATTGCTACTAATTTTTGTTCACCGCCGGATAGTTGATAGGGAACTCTTTCGGCTAAATGTTCAATGTGTAAAAGTTTTAAACAATCGGTAACTCTTTGATTAATTTCGTTTTGATCTAATCCCATTTGAAGGGGTCCAAAAGATAGTTCAGCAGTTACTGATTCATTGAATAATTGACTACTACTGTTTTGAAAAACATATCCAATGCTTTGATGTAAATAATTAGCTACGGAAGCTTTTTTTATAGTTTTAGCATTAATGATTTGATTATTAAATTTATAAATACCATCTTTAGCAGTAATGAGACCGGTTAATAACTTAAATAGGGTAGATTTACCACAACCATTAGGTCCCATGATGCCTATCGTTTCACCATCATTTATTTTTAGGTTTAAGTTATTTAAGCCAATTCTATTTTGATAAAGAAATTCTATATTTGACAGTTCAAACATTTAATTACCCCTTAAATTCCTATAGTTATAAATAAAATAATAACGATTAGGTTTGTTGCAATCAAACTATAATCAGCTTTTTTTAAATTCATAGAACTTTTATGGACAGAACTAATTTTGTAGCCCCTTAGAAGCATGGCATTAAAAACCTCACTTGTGTATTTTTTGGAGTTTAGATATAGTTGTCCGAAAACTTTTCCAATAATTCTTTGATTATTAAGTGGTTTACCGACCATTCTTAATCGCACAGCCCACAAATTTTCTTGTAAAAAGATAGCCAATGTATGTATATACTTCAAACTTATATCTAAAACTAAAATAATTAAATTAGGACAGTGTAGTTGCTTCAATCCAATTATGATTTGCTGCCAACTATTTATTTGTAAGAAGTAAGCAACATTTAAAATAACTATTGCTAAGCGAAATATAAAAAATAAAGTGGCAGATACATTACCGATTATAATATTAGGAATAACAAATATAACTGAACACAGGAACATTTTTATGAAATTATGTCCTAGACGTTCGATTTGTTTAACCGATAATTGGCAGGTTTGCAATAGTATTATGATAAATACTGACCAGATAAATCGATTACTGTTACTGCATAGCACTAGAATTAAAATAATTAACATACTAATTAATTTGAGCCATGCAGATTGTTTATTATTATTTATAAGTGGTTCGTTTTGAAAATGTTTTATGAAGAAACTAATGATATTTAAATTTATTTGAATGATTCGACTATTTTTGACAACTTGATTATTTAATTCAAGATGGTTAGTTTTTTTTAACCAATTTGGTAGATCATCATTTGGCATGATAATGCTTCCTCATAATTTTACTTACTAAATACAATATTATCACTGCGGTTATGGCACTTAGCATGTATCCACTAACATCGGATAGACCGCTTACTGCATAATCACTGAAAATGGCGTTAAAACTAAATCCATGACTAATTCCACTAGGAACTAGGTGATTTGGCAACATATTTTTCAGTTCTTGAGCATCCCATTCACCAAAAGCAGTAGATTTGGTTAGTAAACCTAATGGACACAAAATAATCATAGCAATTAATAATTTTTTGAAAAAATTCCCAACATTATAGGATTTTTGAGAGGTTTTTTTAACATTTTGATATAGCTCGCCAGGTGCAACTTTCAAGATGAATCTATAGACAGCTAAAGTAAAACCAGCTTCAATCCAACCAGCAACTACTAAATGAGCAAATAACATTGCGGGGATAGTAATCATTAATCCATAGGGTGAATACATAGGTTGATTGTGAGCAGTATGGGCGATAATTGGTTGGATACCTAACTCAATTCCTGCTAATAATGCTGCCACATTAATACCGATAAAAGCACCAACAAAAGCACCAGTTTTTTTATATTTAAATTTATCAAATATTTTGAAACAAAAGTAACCAACAAATGGCATTATGATTGCCATATTAAAAATATTTGCACCTAATGCTAATATTCCACCATCACCAAATAAAAAGGCTTGCATTAATAAGACAATTGTTAATGCTATGCAGGCTGCATAGGGTCCAATCAGGAGCGCTAACAAAGTAGCTCCAACGGCATGCGCTGAAGTACCACCAGGAACAGGAACATTAAATAACATAATAATAAATGCTAAAGAAGCCGAGATTCCTATCATGGGAATGGTTTCTTTTTTTTCTTTGATTTGAAGTTCAACTTTTTTAATTGAGAGGGCAATTACTGGTGTAGCAGCAGTGAACATTGCTATACAAGTTTGCGGACTTAGATAATTATCGGGAATATGCATAATAAAAAGCCTCCATTTTTTTAATACTCTTACAGAAACTAAGAATACTCTTATAAAATGAGGCTTCATTATCATTTAACGTTGACAAATGTTAACAAATTAGTCGGCAATGTTGTCTAGAAGATAACTTATATCTTGAATAACGAACTTGTGATTAACCATTTTTATTACATTATCTTTTTTTAGTTGATTAAGCATTCTATTGACGCTACTTCTAGAACTAATACCACAAAAACCAGCGATATCTTCATTGGTAATTACAAAGTCAATTAAAATACCATCTTTATGTTTTTTACCAAAAGTATCAATTAAATTATACAAAAAATAACATAGACTACCTTTTTTACCATTCATCATCATTCTTTGTAATCGACAAATGTTTTCTGATAATTTTTTACGGTAGTAATTTTTAACATAATTTTGCAGTTCTGGAATTGAATTAACATAGTTCCAAAAAGTTACGCGGTCAATTTGATAAAACTGTGCTTTTTCTGATTCAACCCGCACATTGCAAGGTTGATCAGTATATTTAGAGACTTCATCTCTTAATAATGAGATAACGTCAGGTTTAGATATATAGGAAAGGTTAAATTCACGACCATCTTGTAAGATTATTGAGTTCTTAATGATTCCATTCTTTAAGATGTAAGTATAGTGCTCTTCTAAACCATGATATGTAAGGTAAGTATGCCTTTTTTTAGTTATTACGGGTACATTTTTTTCTTCTAAGAAATTTACCAAAAACTCAGTATCACTTAAGACCAATGTAATCTGACCTTTCTTAATAGAATATGCTTATTTCAAATATAAACTAATTTTTATCAATAATAATTTTATTATACACGTTATAATACCTGCGACAATGACTCTTTTTTTACATTTAGATAACATCAAATAATTATAGTCACTATATCGATTTAAGCTGTTAACATTTGTCACACTCTTTTATTAACTTTATTTGTAGTTTATAAAAGCGATGGCATACCTTTTACGAAATCCGTATAACTATAAGTGTTGCGTCAAAGCATATTAACTTAATGTAATACGGAAGGAAGTCTTTTAGCTTGGTTTCAATATCGTTACCATATGATAAAAAAACACTTACAGCAAATATAGATGACAAAAATTTTGCTGGAGTACTTTCATCAAAAGCTAGTACATATAAAAGTGCATTATCAGAAAAAGAAGTTGTCGAAAAATCTTTAGATACCCCAATAGATAGTCCTAAATTGGAAGATTTAGCTAAGGGAAAAAAGAATATAGTGATAATTAGTTCTGATCACACTAGACCAGTTCCATCAAAAATCATCACTCCGATTTTATTGCGTAGAATTCGTTCAGTATCTCCAGATGCGCGTATTAGAATTTTAGTAGCCACTGGATTTCATCGTGCTTCTACACATGAAGAATTAGTTAACAAATATGGTGAAGACATTGTAAATAATGAAGAAATTGTCATGCACGATTCTCGTGATGATAGCTCAGTTGTGAAAATTGGACAATTGCCATCTGGTGGTGATTGCATTATTAACAAGGTAGCAGTTGAATCAGACTTATTGATTTCGGAAGGTTTTATCGAATCGCATTTCTTTGCTGGTTTTTCTGGTGGTAGAAAATCAGTTTTACCAGGAGTGGCTTCTTATAAAACTATTATGGCTAATCATTCTGGTGAATTTATTGATTCACATTATTCAAGAACTGGTAATTTACATCATAATCCAGTTCATAAAGATATGGTTTATGCTGCTAAGACAGCTGGCTTGAAATTTATTTTAAACGTTGTTTTAGATGAAGATAAAAAAATTATTGGTTCTTTTGCAGGCGATTTAGAAAATGCGCATAAAAAAGGCTGTGAATTTGTAGAAAGCCTATCACATGTGGATAAAGTAGATTGTGACATTGCAATTTCAACTAATGGTGGTTATCCATTAGATCAAAATATTTACCAAGCTGTTAAGGGAATGACTGCAGCTGAAGCAACTAATAAAGAAAATGGTGTCATTATCATGGTTGCAGGTGCACGTGATGGACATGGTGGTGAAGGTTTTTATCATAATATTGCAGATGTAGATGATCCTAAAGAATTCTTAGATTCAGCTATAAATACTCCAAGACTAAAAACTGTTCCTGACCAATGGACTTCGCAAATTTTAGCTAGAATTTTAGTACATCATCACGTGATTTTTGTATCCGACTTAGTGGCTCCAAGTTTAATCACTAGTATGCATATGGACTTAGCTAAAACATTAGATGAAGCGCTGGAAAAAGCTTATGCAATTGAAGGTCAATCAGCAAAAGTAACAGTTATTCCAGATGGATTAGGTGTAATTGTTAAATAGAATGGCGGAAAGAAATGACTGATTATGGAAATAAATAGCGAAATTGAACAACTTCTAAAGGGTGTAGCTCAAAATGACACTAGTATTTCTGATGCAATTAAGCAATTGCAAAATCTACAAAGTGCAGACCTAGGTTATGCAAAAGTTGACCTAAGCCGTAAATCCAGAAACGGATATCCAGAAGTTATTTATGGTGCTGGTAAAACACCCACACAAATAATTGAAATTATGAAAGCCTTGAAAGCTCAAGGTGAGAACGTTTTATGCACTAGAGTTAGTCATGAAAAATATCAAGAAATTAAGTTAGCTGAACCAAACGCTAAATATTTTTCTGATGCGCAATGTGTTCAATTAATTCAACAGGAAATAAGTTTAACTTCTGATTATATCGCTGTAGTTACTGCTGGCACTTCTGATGTTCCAGTAGCTGAGGAAGCAGCAATAACCGCACAAATGTATGGAAACAGAGTTAAACGTATTTATGATGTGGGGGTAGCTGGCATTCATCGTCTCTTTGAACATTTAGATGAAATCAGAAAGGCAAAAGTAGTTATTGTAGTTGCTGGGATGGAAGGCGCATTAGTGAGTGTTGTTGGTGGTTTGATTAATGCACCTTTAATAGCAGTTCCTACTAGCATTGGTTATGGAACTAACTTTGGCGGCTTAACCGCGCTTATGACAATGCTAAATAGTTGTGCTTCAGGCATAACGGTGGTCAATGTCGATAATGGTTTTGGAGCAGGATATTCAGCTAGTTTAATGAATCATTTAGGAGTAAAGGAGAATACAGATTGAGAACTTTATACTTAGATGCTTTTTCTGGAATAAGCGGTGACATGTTTATCGGTGCTTTACTAGATTTAGGCATTGATCAAGATGCTTTTATCAATAAACTTTCAAACTTAAATATAAAAGGTTATTCCATTAAGGTTAATAAAATTGCACAAAGTAGTATTTACGGAATCGACTTTGATGTTATTTTAGATCACGGTCAAAAAGATACAGGTTTTGTAGAACATCATCATGGTCATCACCATCATCATGATGCACGCCACTTATCTGAAGTTAATAAAATTATTGACGACAGTAATTTAAGTGATTATGTTAAATCAAATGCAAAACAAGTATTTATGTATATCGCCACGGCTGAAGCAAAAGTACACAATTTACCTATTAATGAAGTTCATTTTCATGAAGTTGGAGCTATTGATTCAATTGTAGATATTATTGGTGCTTTTTTAGCTTTGGAAATGTTAGAAGTTGATAAAGTTATTGCTTCGCCTTTAACTGATGGAAGTGGATTTATACATGTTGCACATGGTATGATGCCAGTTCCGGTTCCAGCTGTAATGGAAATGCGAGTTAATGCTAATATTCCTATTAATCAAAATTTGTCTATCAAAACAGAATTAATCACACCTACTGGGATGGGGATTGTGAAAACCATTGTCAGTGAATTTGGTTCAATTCCTGGAAATCAAAACATTACTAAAGTGGGTTACGGCTTTGGTAAACGTAAAACAGAGCAATTAAATGCTTTAAGAGCAGTCTTATTTGAAAAAAAAAACTAAGTCACAAGGTCGTAAAGCAGAACAAGGATGAAACTTTATTATTAGAAGCTAATATTGATGATCAAAGTGCGGAACGTTTAGCAGCCATATTACCAGTGTTAATTAATGCTGGGGCTTATGATGTCTACTTTACGCCGATTCAAATGAAAAAAAATCGTCCAGCTACGAAGCTTAGTGTGTTGATTAATAAACGAGATTTAGAAGATATAACCTATCTCATTTTTAAACATACTAGCACCGTTGGAATTCGCTATCAAAGCTTTAATAGAACGGTTATGTCACGTCATTTTACTAAAGTAACAACACCTTGGGGTGCAGTTTCAGTAAAGGTAGCAACTTTTAAAGATATTACTAAACAAACGCCTGAATTTGAAGATTGTTTAGCCATATCACAAAAATATAAGCTACCTATAGATAACGTATATCAAATGGTATATCAACAACTAAAAAATTAATTAATTTGGAGGATTCGTATTGTGTTACACCAATTACTAGCAGAGTTTATGGCAACTGCCTTAATGATAATTTTTGGGGTAGGAGTTCATTGTGATGAAGTTTTAAAAGGTTCTAAGTATCGAGGTTCCGGACATATGTTTTCCATTACAACTTGGGGATTCGGAATTGCTGTTTCACTATTTATATTTGGAAACGTTTGTATTAATCCCGCTATGGTTTTAGCTCAATGTGTATTAGGAAATATTTCATGGGCTATGTTTATACCTTATTCAGTCGCTGAAGTTTTGGGTGGAATAGTCGGTTCAATAATTGTTTATCTTATGTATGCAGATCAATTTAAAATGTCACAAGGTAAAGTTGAACCAGACGCTATTCGTAATATCTTTTCTACCGCTCCTGGTATCCGTAATTTACCTAGAAACTTTTTTGTAGAATTTATTGCTACATTCATTTTTATTGCAGCTATTTTAGCTATTTCCGAATACAAAGTGGCAGTAATGACACCTATGGAAGTTGGTTTGTTAGTTTGGGCTATTGGTATGGGACTGGGTGGTCCTACTGGTTTTGCGATGAACCTAGCTCGTGATATGGGGCCAAGAATTGCACATGCAATTCTACCTATTAAAAATAAGGCCGATTCTGATTGGCAATATGGAATTTTAGTTCCGGGAATTGCACCATTTTTAGGTGGTTTATGTGCAGCTTTATTTATGCGTAGCTTTTTCGGAATGTAATTAATTTTTAAAATATTCAATAAACGAAAGAAGATATAAATATGCAAGATTTAAATCTAAAAAAAGTAAACTTAATTAAAGAATTAAAGAATATGGGCAAAGTAGTAGTAGCATTTTCCGGTGGAATTGATAGTACTTTAGTTTTGAAAATGGCTTTAAACACTTTAGGTAAGGACAATGTTTTAGCAGTAGTTGCTAATTCAGAACTTTTTACAGATGAAGAATTTAATAAGGCGGTATCTTTAGCTAAGGATTTAGATGCCAACGTCGATACAATGAACTTGAACTATTTATCTGATGAACATATTGCTAACAATACTCCAGAATCATGGTACTATAGCAAAAAGATGTTTTATAATTCATTGAACAATTTAGCCCAAAGTAAAGGTTTTGAATATGTAGTTGATGGTATGATTATGGACGACAATTCTGATTTCAGACCGGGCTTAAAAGCTAGAGATGAAGCTAATGCTAAGAGTGTTTTACAATTAGCTAATTTTTATAAATCAGATGTTAGACAACTATCTAAAGAATTAGATTTAAGCAATTGGAACAAGGTTGCTAGTTGTTCAGTATCATCACGTTTTCCATATAATACCAAATTAACTTTAGAAAATATTGAAAAAGTAATGTTATCAGAAAAATATTTGAGAAGTCTGGGTTTTCTAACAGTGAGAGTTCGTTGTCATGACAATATTGCTCGAGTAGAGGTTCCTGAAAATCAAATTAGTGATTTTCTTAAAAATAGACAAGCTATTAATGATATATTAAATGAATATGGTTTTGAATTTATCACTTTAGATTTAGCTGGTTTCAAGAGTGGTCGTATGAATGAAGTGTTGACTGATGACCAAAAACAAAAATTAATGAATGCATAAACAAAATAATAAAAAAACTCTATTTTAATAATTGAAATAGAGTTTTTTATATATAAACTTGACTTCAAGTTAACTCAAAGGTCTATGATTAATTTAATCAGTCACATTATTTGTATTAATTGATTAAACATTAGAGAATAATGTTGATATTACAAAGTTAACTAGGAGGTTATTTTAAATGAAAACAACTGTATTTATGGGTCCTGGAAAAGTGGAATTACGTGATTTGGACAAACCCACAGTGGAAAAAGATGATGATGTAGTAATTAAAGTAGTGAGAGCATGTGTTTGTGGATCAGATTTATGGGCTTATCGTGGTATTAGTCATAAGCCTAGCAATTCTTTAAATGGTGGGCATGAAGCCTTAGGAATTGTTGATTCTGTTGGTAAAAATATAACCACTGTTAAACCGGGTGATTTTGTGATTGCTCCGTTTACACATGGTTGTGGTAAGTGTGCGGCTTGTCTGGCTGGCTATGAAGGTAGTTGTCTATCACATCAAGACAATTTTAGCTCTGGCTGCCAAGGTGAATATGTTCGTTTCCAACATGCCGAATGGGCATTAGTAAAAGTACCAGGTCAACCAGAAGACTATAGTGAAGAAATGTTAAACTCATTACTTTCACTATCTGATGTAATGGCTACTGGATATCATGCAGCTAGAACCGCTAATGTTAAAAGTGGTGATACTACTGTAGTTGTTGGTGATGGAGCTGTTGGTCTATGTGGAGTTATTGCCGCTAAGATGCGTGGAGCTAAACAAATTATTGCGATGAGTCGTCATGAAGATCGTCAAAATTTAGCAACTGAATTTGGTGCAACTGAAATTGTTGCTGAACGTGGTGAAGATGCAGTTAAAAAAGTGATGGAACTTACTCATAATCAAGGTGCTGATTCAGTATTAGAATGTGTAGGGACTGAATTGTCTACTGATACGGCTTTAAAAGTGGCACGTCCAGGCGCAACTGTTGGTCGTGTTGGGTTACCACACGTTCCTAAAATGGATGTTACTGCACCATTCGGTAAAAATGTTGCATTAGCTGGCGGTCCGGCTTCAGTAACTACCTATGATAAAGCTGTCTTATTAAAAGCAGTTTTAGATGGTGATATTCATCCTGGAAAAGTTTTCACTAAGAAATTTAAATTGCATGATATTAATGATGCATACAAAGCTATGGCTGATCGTAAAACTATCAAGTCAATTATTGTTATGAAATAAATTTTTAATAAAAAGGAACTAACCAAAAGTGAAGTGCCTTAAAAAAGTTAGACAATTATTACTAAATTAAATATTTAATTTCATGGAATGATTTCGATATTC
>NZ_BPLL01000028.1 GCF_019656235.1 Apilactobacillus xinyiensis
TTTAGTTGAATATTTTGACATAAAAAAACCGCCTTAAAAAATTAGATATTATGTCTAACTTTTTTAAGGCGGTACATGAAAGGCTAACCTTTTTTGTTAATTCTATTTAACATTAGTTATTAATTTACTTTTAGCATAGACGTAACCGCCAGCTACTCGATATCTTAAACTACCGTATTTTAAGGTATTTTCTTTATCAGAGTAGTCCCAATTTTTAATTTTCATTACTTGAGATTTTTTCAAAGTTCTTAACTTATGTGTTAACTGAATGTCTTTATATATTGATATCCCCTTGTTAGCTTTAAATGACTTGACCTGTTTGATTGAACCATTTAATGTCAAAGTTTTGTTAGCAGTAACAAAGTTGCCATTTGTTAAAACATAACGAGTAGATCTTTTATTCCAAACAATCCCCTTAACTTTTAATTGAGAACCTTGTTTGTAGTGAGCTACTTTACCAGTTAAGTTCTTGTTTTGATAACTATTCACTCCACCAGCACTAATCACTGTAATTAAGCCATTCGTTCGTGTAGCGTATACAGGTAAAACATAATCTTTTCTAACTGTTATATACCCTACATGATCTTTATGGTTCATTTCATGAATTTTATATCTTAACAAACCAGTCTTACTTCTACCATAACCATCTACAACAAAAATAGGTTTATTAATCATAGGTTTATTAGTATAGTGTCTTAATAAATTACTCTTACTAAAGTAAGTACCCCTATACAAATTCATAGATTTAGTAGGATAAACAATTGTGTTTTTCTTTATTAAATTATTTGAATTGTAATTACCGTCTTCATTGTTATTATTGTTTGGATTAATGCCATGATTTGGTGTTGGTGGTTCTGTTGGTTTTGTTGGTTCCGTTGGTTCCGTTGGTTTTGTTGGTTTTGTTGGTTCCGTTGGTTTTGTTGGTTCCGTTGGTTTTGTTGGTTCCGTTGGTTTTGTTGGTTCCGTTGGTTTTGTTGGTTCCGTTGGTTCCGTTGGAATGATAACTTTATCACCATCATTACCAGTGTCTGTTTTTTTATCACTACCACTATTTGGTTTAGGATTATTTATAACTTCATCATGAGGGTTTTTCACATCTGTTTTTTTATCGAAAGAAGGATTATCAGTAACATTACCAGTACCAAAACTTTCAATTTTACCATTGTATGATTGATCAATACTAGAAGTAGGAAGGTTTGAAGATTGTAGAATACCATAGTTCCTATACAACTTATCATTACCTGTATCTGTATGGTTATTTAATATTTTTGTATCATAATCTATCATTACAGCACAAGCCAGATTTTTATTAAATTGAACTTTAAATCCTACGTCTGTAATATCACTAATATTAACTTCTTTTTCTAAATCATTAGTAATATCATTTGAGGAATTATTGGAAGCATATTCAAAATCAGGTTGATTCCTATAGGTAATTCTAGAAACTTTTATGCTATTATAATCTAAAACTTCGTTTTTATCTTTTATCTGATCTGTATAAAGGCCATCATTCAACAAATTAGAACTATCTACATCTGCTGCATAGTTTAACCTAACTCTCCAATGAAGGTATTCTTGTCCATTTTTATTGTATTGATATGCCCACTTCATAATTCTTTCATCATCTTTTGGCATGGAATTGTCGGAAATATTTACAGTCGGACCATCAGAACTAGTGCTCCACATAATTTTTTGACTATCATTTTTTTGTGCATCTTGACTCCAAACAACAGGTATATAAAAATTTCCACTAGCCAAACCATCATTATTGTAAAAATGAACAGTTAAGTTTTTACCTGAATTCTCAAAAGTTCCCTTTGCAATATTCGATTTATTATGACTTATAAAGAAATCAGATGTGTTATTAACTGTTAAATTTTCAGGAATCTTAACTTTTAAATTATCTAAATTTTTTATATTCTTAAAAATATAAAGTATATACATCTGTTGATTCTTATATGATGTTTTTATTTCATTTAAATTATTGTCAACAAGATTTATACCTACTATTCCAGATTCAGAATTTGAATCACTAGCATTAACTATTCTTCCACTAAAAAAAATTATAAAAAGAAAAAGTATTGGTAAAATTAAATAGTTAAAATATTTTTTAAACAAATGACTATCTCCTTCCTCTTTTTTAGAAGTATTAACTAGTTCAATTATAGAATTAATTTAAATATAAGAAAAGATAATTATTAAAAAAATTAAATTAATTTAAAAAAATTAAATAAAATCATTATATCCATGCATATACTCCACTAATTCACGTATCTTATTAAATAACATATAGCGATTAATAAAACGCATCAATTTATATGGATAATGCCTAACTCTATTTCCATTTTTAATATCATATGATGCTTGCTCATAACCTAGTTGATAATCAGATTTATTATTTTTTTGTTCATAATTGTATAAGTAAACATGGTTAGGTTTATTCATTTATTGATAATTAAGATTGCGATATTGATATTCATATTTTTTGTATTTACCATTTTTCATAAAATTATGCCAAAAGTGAACGTGTTTAATTATTTTTTTAATCATAAAATCACACCTTCTTAATTAACTTAATCCATACTATTAAAATAAAAGGAACACTAGTTAACATCATAGTTATTACAAACCAAATTAAGTCTAAGCTAAAACTTGTGTTTTGAAGAATTTTTGCAGTTACATTAATTAGATAATAACCGGGAAAGATTCTTTGAAAACAAGTCAATAAATCGACAAACTGACTTTCCATAAAAGTTTTAAATGGAGTGATTAGAATAGCTACTAACATCATGATTGGAAATCCTCCCGCCTCAAAAACTGATTTAGGCATTATAATTCCAATAGTAAAACCAATCAAACTTACATAAATTCCAAATAGATTCAACAATACAAAAACGATAAGAAAGTGATAGTTAAAAGCTAATACATTTAGCAAAATACCTAAGAAAGAAATTAAAGTAACAATCAATAGGTTTAAAATCAATTGACTAAATAATGAATCAATCAAATATTTCCAGACACTGTAATTAGAAATTTTAGATTGCAATAAATAATATCTTTTAGAAGTGCTAATCCGCATTCCAAAAGTAACAACTGAGTTTCCCATAATTCCCATTAAAACCGCTACCACATACCAAACGTAGTACAATGCGTTTTGACCAAAGTTATGATTTTTAGACATCATTATCATAAATAGAAACCAAAAACATGGTACAAAAATTGTGAACATTAAAAATCGCTTATTGCGCATTACTTGTTTTAGTTGTATTAATTTAATCATTTCTACACCTCATCATTAAAGTAACGATACCATTGTTCGATAGTTTGGTTATGACTATGAATATCATTTACAGCTACATTTTTAAATATCTTGCCATTTTTCATTAAAATAACTTTTGAAAAGAACTTATCAATTTGATTAAAATCATGTGTAATAGTAATGATACTACCACCTATATGATCCATATACTTCCAGAAAAAATCAATCGATTTTAAATCCATTCCAACAGTGGGTTCATCTAATAACAGTAACTTAGATGGTCTCATTACACTCATTAGTAATGATAATTTTCTTTTTTGGCCTCCGGATAATGAAGCAACATAGTTATTTTTATAAGCATACAGATTAATTTGTTTCATTAGATTATCAAGTCGATTAATTTCGACTTCATACATACTAGCCGATAATTCTAACTGTTCGATTACTTTTAAATTGTCTATCAATAAATTTTCTTGTGCCATAATACTTAAATCTTTGCGATTATTTATATAGCTATTAATTGTTCCGGAGTCTTTAGATGTTAATCCAACAATTAAGTTAAACAATGTTGTTTTACCAGAACCATTACTACCCAGTAAAGCAATTCGATCATGACTATAAACATCTAAATCCACTCCATTTAAAACTGGTTTATCAAAAGCTTTTTTCAGGTCATGAATTTCAATAATTTTTTCGTTTTTATCATCATGACCCAAAATCAAAAAATCTAGACTAGTATTAAAAATTTCTGTTAAATTAATCAATTTTTCTAGACTAGGTTCAGCATCTCCATTCTCCCATTTGGATATAGCTTGTCTGAAAACATATATTTTATTAGCTAGATCATTTTGAGATAGTTGTTTTTGCCTTCTTAAATTAATTGATGATTAAAAATATTTTTCATATGGCAGCTCCTTAATAAGTTAATTTTCATTATGTATTAATCCATAAAATTGTAAATAAATTTAGAAGTTTTTCATGCTATTAACAAAAGCACACCTGTCAACTAATGGTTGCATCATTGTTTTATCAGGTTTTAAACCAAATAAAAAAACGTTCTTAAAGCTAAGAACGTTTTTTATCTGCGACTATTTACAATATTTATTGCTTGGCGTTTAACTCTTAATCGATCAGCTTTTAACCAATTCATCATTGAAAAAGCATCAACAATCCACCAAATCCAAGTTGCCAACAAAAAGATAAAACCAATTAAAACAATGGCTAAAACATATCCTATCAACGTTAATACTAACATTGTAACTGCATTGCTTTCTTGCATATAAAATCGATGTGCTCCAAAAGTTCCCAAAAAGAACCACAATAACCAAGCAACAACCGGTTGTTTGCCATCATTAGCTATTTTAGATTCTACAAATAGCTGACTTTGTGGATCTAATCGACTTTCTTCTTCATTTAAAAAAGCTTCTTCTCTGTCTAGATTATCCATTTAATATCTCCTTTTAAGATAAATACTTAAATACTTGTTGACCAGCTTGGCGACCAAAAACAATTGTTTCAGCAATCGAATTTCCACCAATCCGGTTGTTACCATGTAAACCACCGGTTACTTCTCCACCAGCAAACAAACCTTTAATTGGCAAATTATGCTTATTTAAAACTTCCGCTTTGTGATTGATTTTTATACCACCCATTGTATAGTGAATAGCTGGCGCAATATGAATAGCATAATAAGGGGCTTTATTTAATAAAGTATTCATGCCTGTTGAACGTTGATATAGCGAATCAAATTTAGATGAAACTGCCTGATTCCAGGCACCTACAGTTTTAGATAATTTTTCGCTACCCATTTTTAATTTATAAGCTAAATCATTAATGCTGGAACCATGCGTGACTGCACCAATCATGTCATAAAACTCAATAGCTGGAACTTTTTTGCGTACATTAGTATCAAAAATAAGATAGGCACTACCATCAGCATCTTTATTAATCGCATCTGTAACAGCTTGTCTAGTGTCTAACTCGTTCACAAATCGATTTCCTAGATTATCAACCAAAATAGCACCTTCACCACGTACCGCTTCGCCAATCAAGTAGGTGTGTGCAGTTTCTTGATATACAGTTGGATGTACTTGAATTTCTTGCATATCAACTAAAGATGCTCCAATTTGTTGAGCTAAATCAAGTCCATCTCCGGTTGACCCTTCTTGATTAGTAGTTCGATAATCACTTAAATCACTACGATATTTACGAATGATTTCCTTATTTGCACCAAACCCACCAGTAGCTAATATTACTGCTTTAGAAGCAATCGATTTAATATTTCCATTTGACAACTCTAAGGACACGCCATTAACCGTATTATTATTCATTAGTAAACGGTTGACTTTTACATTATTAAAAACTGGAATTTGATATTTATCTATAATTTTTAAAAATGATGTTACTAAAAAATTTCCAATCGGTGCCATACTGTCAGGACGATGCGTTCTACGAGTGTGCATACCACCCGTAATAGTTAAGCTATCAAGGTTTATACCATGTTCAGTAAGCCAATTAACTGATAATGCAGCATGCGTTGTAAAATATTTAAGTAATTCTGGATTGTTAGTTTTTCCACCACCAATAAATGTATCATTATAAAATTCGTCATAACTATCAACAATATGATTTTTTAATTGTACATCTGTTTCCGCAGCGTTCATTCCAGAAGATGCTCGATTGGTGTTTCCACCTAATTTATCCATCTTTTCTAAAATAGCTGGATGCAATCCTAACTCGTAAGCTTGAATCGCCGAAACTAAACCAGTTGCACCAGAACCCACGATGATTACATCATATTTATTTTGCAACTGTTCTATCGAGTTAGGAGTAAATATATATTTAGCCAATCTAAGCACCTCTTTTAATTTTTTGTTGGTTTAAGATTACAACAAAAAAAGAGATTGAACAAACAATCTCTTGTAATTTGTAAAACTCACAACATAAATTAGACACAACTGCACTTTACATATAAATTAACAACAATTATATATTTAATAAAATTCTAATATATTACGAATTTTTTATTATAGAATAGATGAATTTGGTTCATAAATAAAGTTCCGCTATATTTTTATATAGTACTGTTTATTGACTAGTTGGCATCGCTTGATGATTTAGAACCGTTTGGTTGACTAGCATCGCTTGGTTGACTAGCATTGCTTGGTTGACTAGCATCGCTTGATGATTTAGAACCGTTTGGTTGACTAGCATTGCTTGGTTGACTAGCATTGCTTGGTTGAC
>NZ_BPLL01000029.1 GCF_019656235.1 Apilactobacillus xinyiensis
TAGCATTGCTTGATTGACTAGCATTGCTTGATTGACTAGCATTGCTTGATTGACTAGCATTGCTTGATTGACTAGCATTGCTTGATTGACTAGCACTGCTTGATTGAGTAGTACTGCTATTAGAATTACCATGTAGTGGATTTTCAGTAGCTATGGAACCAAAATCAACTGCAGGACGGCTTCCATCTGCATTGGTGTTTACACTTGTGTTGGTGTTTGCACTTGTGTTGGTGTTTGCACTTGTGTTGGTGTTTGCACTTGTGTTGGTGTTTGCACTTGTGTTAGTGTTTGCACTTGTGTTAGTGTTTGCACTTGTGTTGGTGTTTGATTTATTTTCAGACACTTTTACATGTTTTTTATGAGAATTTTTACTTAATAGTTTAACTTGATGTTCTAATTTGTTGATTTGCTTCTTTAATAGTTTTCTTTGATGTTTGTTAGCATGCTTATATTGTTTTTTCAAAGCGCGAATTTTCTTGTTTAAATTATTAACGTGGCCAGTTCGTTTTGATACCTTAGAATATGTAACATGGCTTTTATGTGAAGCTTGAACAGAAGAGTCCATAGCAGATACTGCTAATAGTGATAATGACATAGTACAAACTAATGCTGTTTTTTTTAAATTCATAAAAAAACTCCTTTTTTATAATATATTAATTTTTACATTATATATTATAACTCTTTAATAAAAAAATAAAAGATTATATTTAAATATAATCTTTTATTTTTAATTTAATTAGTTAAAAATTAAGAATAGAATTTTTTCTTAGCTAAAGATAAATTACCAATAATCGATAGTTTGCGACTTGAATGCGTTGGCATTTGAATATATTCTTTTAAATCTCCTACATCAATATAGTCATTGAATAGTAATTTAAATTGCTGTCTAACTTTATCTAACTCAACTTCATTAATTATCTTTCCACCTAAAATTATTTTTTTAGGTCTAGTAATTAAAGTGGCTTGAATCGTTGATTGCGCAATATAATAGGCAATAATATTCCAAATTGGATCAAACATTGAAATTTCCTTGTAACTTTTGCCTGTTCTAGATAAAATTGCTGGTTCAGAAACCAATCCTTCTAGGCAATCTCCTTGATATGGGCATATACCTTTAAAGGTTAAATCCTTAGGATGACGTTTGGGAATAATATGTCCAATTTCAGGACTACCGTTGTATCCAATAAATTCACCATTGTTAATAATTCCGGCTCCAACACCTTTACCAAACGTAATGTAAGCCAATGATAGAATTGGTTTATCTTGCAATATAGAATCAATGTATTCACCGTAAGCAGCACTATTAACATCAGTAGTAAAAGACATTGGAACTTGTAAATAATTTTGTAAGGTTCCTAACAGATTAAAATCAGACCAACCAGTTCTTGAAGTATCAGTAATATACCCGTACTTAGGTGAATAAGTTCTTAATTCAATAGGACCAAAAGATGAAACTCCTATCGCCTTTAAACTTTTAAAACTCTTAAAATATTCAATTATTAACTTTATAGTTTCACCAGGTGTAGTTAATGGTATTTCAATTTTATCTTTAATATTTGTTTGACCATCTCCTACAGCACAGGTTACTTCATCATCACGAGCTTCAATACTACCAAATAGCATAAGCATTACCCTCTTCCATAATTAAACATATAAAAAATTAAAATAAATAATATATACTTAAAATAATATATACATAGAAAGTAGCACTTTATGTAATCGCTTACAACATTAAAGCATTAAAATATTAATATTCTATAAATTGAATTAATATTTTATAAATTGAGCGTATTTCAATTGTAAGCGTTATCATTTTGTGCTAATTTTAAGATGTATTAAAAATAAATAATACTTAAGATTATTCATATCAACTTGACTTTAACTATTAATTATCTCAACTTGATGTGATTTATCGAGAGGAGATAGTAGTATGTTATTTGGTAGTATTGAAGCTGGCGGAACTAAATTTGTTTGCGCTATTGGTAATGAAAGTTATGAAATAATTGATAGTGTTCACATTCCAACTACTACGCCAGAGGAAACTTTGAATAAATGTGTGGAATACTTTAAAAAATTTCCAGAAATGAAAGCTTTAGGAATCGCATCCTTTGGTCCAATTGAAGTTCGTATTGATAATCCTAAATATGGGTATATTACTGATACTCCTAAGCCTAATTGGAGTAACACTAACTTCTTAGGTACAATGAAAAAATACTTTAACATTCCAATGTATTGGACTACTGATGTTAACGGATCTGCATATGGTGAATATATTAATTCAATTAGAAATCATAAACCTGTTCGTTCACTAGTTTACTACACAATTGGTACTGGTGTTGGTGGTGGTATCGTTAATAATGGTCATTTCTTAGGTTACATGGGGCATCCAGAAATGGGACATGTACGTCTAAAACGTGCAAAAGGCGATGAAAATTTTGCGGGACTATGTCCTTACCATCATGATTGTTTAGAAGGCTTAGCTGCCGGCCCTACATTTGATGCTAGAACTGGCAAAAAAGGAAAAGATGTTCCTATTTCTGATCCAGTTTGGGACATTGAAGCTTTCTACATTGCTCAAGCTGCTATTCAAGCAACACTTTTCGTTCGACCTGAAAAGATAATTTTCGGTGGTGGAGTTGTTAGTGAAGAATTATTAGATAAAGTTAGAGATCAATTTAGCAAGCTATTCAACAATTATCTTTCTGTAGGTGATTTAAAACATTATATTACAATGCCTACAGTCGAAAATAATGGCTCAGCAACTGTTGGAGACTTCGCGCTTGCATTAAAACAATATTACAAAGAAAATATAGTTAAGATTTAACTATATATACCAAGGTGAATACAATGAGTTATTTAAAATTTGATGCTTCAGCTCTAAAAAAATATGTAAATGATAATGAGTTAAATGAAATTAAACCAATGTTAAATACTGCAAAAAATCTTTTATTATCCGGTTCGGGTGTTGAAAGTGATATGCGTCAATGGTTAGACTTACCAACTAATTATGATAAAAACGAATTCAATCGCATTAAGCAAGCAGCTAAAAATATTCAAAAAGATTCAAAAGTTTTAGTCGTAATTGGTATTGGTGGTTCCTATTTAGGAGCTAGAATGGCAATTGATTATCTACATGATAGCTATTTTAACTACATGCCAGATGATAAACGTGATTTCCCTCAAGTACTATTTGCTGGAAATTCAATCAGCGGTTCTTATATTAATAGTTTAATCAAAATTATTGGTGACCGTGACTTCTCAGTCAACGTAATTTCTAAATCTGGAACCACTACTGAACCATCGATTGCATTTAGAATTTTCCATAAACTTTTAATTGAAAAGTATGGATTAGAAGCTGCTAATAAACGAATTTATGTAACTACTGATGCCGAAAATGGTGCCTTACGCCAAGAAGTTAAAGCTAATGGCTATGAATCATTTATTATTCCAAATGGTGTCGGTGGTCGTTATTCAGTTCTAACTCCGGTTGGATTACTACCTATCGCTGTTTCCGGAGTTAACATTGACGAATTAATGGCTGGTGCAGCTGAAGCACAAGCAGAATATGCTACAAAAGCAGTAGAAGAAAACTCAGCATTAAAATATGCAGCATATCGAAACATCTTATACCGTAAAGGTTATACTAACGAAATTTTTGAAGGGTATGAACCTAACTTAAGATATTTTGCTGAATGGTGGAAACAATTGGCTGGTGAATCTGAAGGTAAAGATTTTAAGGGCATCTACCCTACTTCAGCAATGTTCTCAACTGACTTGCATTCTTTAGGTCAATACATTCAACAAGGCCGTCGTGATTTAATGGAAACAGTCATCAAGATTCAAACTCCACCAACTGATGTTGATGTGCCTATAACTGGTAAAAATGGTGATGGTATTCAATATCTTGAAGGTAAGACAATGAATTACGTAAATGATAAAGCCTTTGAAAGTGTAATCATTGCTCATACTAATGGTGGTGTTCCTAACATGATTATAAATGTTAAAGACCAAACTCCACATACTTTAGGTTATGCAATTTACTTCTTCGAATTTGCAATTGCTGTTTCAGGGTATTTAAATGGCATCAATCCATTTAACCAACCTGGAGTTGAAGATTACAAGAAAAACATGTTTGCACTACTAGGTAAACCCGGTTATGAAGAATTAAAAGCACAAATTGAAAACGAAAAATAAATTACCGATAAATATAAAAAGCACTTACGCTATAGGCATAGGTGCTTTTTATATTTACTGTTCATGCTTGTTAAAGCAACTGCAACAAAACATAGCTAGCTAAAAATTCAAAAGTAACATAATATACTTAATATAAAGGAGTGAGCAAAATGAATTTTGGTCAAAGATTACAAAATGAACGAATAAAAAACCAACTAACTCAAGACGAGGTTGCAAACAAGTTATCGGTCTCAAGACAAACTATTTCCAGTTGGGAGAATGAAAGAACCTATCCTGATATCAATAGTTTGATTAGCTTAAGTGATTTCTACAACATCTCACTAGATACCCTACTAAAAGAGGACTCCGGAATGAAAGAATATTTAGAAAAAAATGAAATCGCCAAAAACTTAAAACCCATCTTAAAAATTTTAATATTTATAGATGTTTTATTTTTAATTACAATGGTTCTTAGAGAATTTAAAATTTTTGACAGTTCGTTATTACATTTTTTCATATTTATTATGGGAATTGCAAACATGTACGCATTAATTCGCTTAAGCAATTTAATGAAAAACATAGAAAAACAAAAGGTGTCAAAATTATTAAATTTAATAAATAAATACCGTAGTTTTGCAATTATAATAAGTATTTTAATAATATTTGTAGGAATAATCGTTGCCTACTATAATATGAATATTGGTGGATTAATTTCTGGATTAGGAACTGGTGTTATTATAATGTTATTTTTAAAAAATAAAAAAATTATAAAATAATCAAATCTTTAGGCGCAGAAGTTAATATTTCTGGGCCATTTTCAGTTACTAAAATATCATCTTCAATTCGAATACCACCTTTACCAGGTAGATAAATTCCAGGTTCAGCGGTTAACACATAATTATTATAAATCCTATCTTTACAGCTAGGATTCAAAATTGGAGTTTCATGAATATCTAAACCAATACTATGCCCACCACCATGACCATAGTAATTCCCATAACCATGATCTTCAATATAATCACGAGCTGCCGCGTCTACTAGTTTTCCTGAAGCATCGTCATGCATTGCCTTAATCATTTCATATTGAGCAGATAAAACAACTGAATAGGCATCAATTAGTTCTTTGCCTGGATTACCTACGGCAAAAGTTCTAGTCATATCAGAAGTATAATCATTATAATAAAATCCAAAATCTATGGTAACCAATTCACCGTTTTTAATTTTTTTGTCAGTTGCATCACCATGTGGTAAAGATGATCGTACTCCACTAGCTACAATCGTATCAAAACTAGGTTTTTGAGCTCCATGTTTAATCATCCAATCATATATCATAAGTTCAATATCTTTTTCAGTCATACCAACTTGTACATAGTTTAAAACTGCTTCATAGGCCTCACTGGTTAATTTACATGCTTTACGAATTGAATTAATTTCATCAGAATCTTTGGTATCTCTTAATCTTTCAATTTCATTATCAAACACCACCAATTGATTAGGCATTAATGTATTTAACAATTGATATCTAGAGAAATCAATTGAATTTTCAAAGGCAATCTTATTAGATGAATCCTTAACGATTTTTGCTGCCGTTTCATAGTAATTTCTGGTTATTTTTAAATTTAAGTCTGGAATATTTTTAGATTCCATTTCTTCTTGATATCTAGAATCAGTAACTAAATACAATTTGTTTTTTGTTACTACTACGCAGCCATCACCATCGGCGCCTTTAAAATTTGCTAAGTAATTCATATTGAACGGATTGGTAACAATCATACTGTAGACTGCTTTAGTTTTCATTATTGATCTTAATTTTTCCAAACGATGATTAACCATATTAAAACACTCCCTAGTTTAAATTGACTAAGATAATAACGCATTTAACCAAAGTAGTCCAAAAATAAAAGAGTCCTATTGGACTCTTTTTTAATAACCTTTTGATAAGTCAACTTCATTTTTGACGAGTGTGTCATTTTTAATAAATTGTTGCATGTTAACATCAAAGATTTTTAAAGCTTCCTCAACGTATTCAGCATGTAAACCTGAAATGTGTGAAGTAATTAATACATTATCCATTTTCCATAATGGATGATTAGCATCTAATGGTTCCGGATCAGTAACATCTAGTGCGGCTGAACTTAACCTACCCTGTTGCAATGCTTTAGTTAAATCATCGGTATTCGTACTAGGGCCTCGACCAATACTAATATACATTGGTTTGTTAGTTAATTTATTAAAAAATTCAGCATTATAAAAACCAGTGGTTTCTTTAGTTAGAGGCAAAGTATTGATTATTACATCTGCATCATTAACTACAGAATTATCATCATTCATCTTGAAAGTTTTATCAAATCTATCCACATCACGTCCACTATGATTAATACCAATCGTTTCAGCCTTAAATGCTTTTAATAATTCACCAATTCTTCCACCAATACTACCAGTACCATAAACGACTACTTTTTTATTTTTAAGCATTTTTAATTCATAGTTAGGTTTAATCCAAGCTTGCGCACGCGCAGCTTGATCAATAAAACGATAACTACCTAAAATCATACCAATAACCGTTTCAGCAATTGGCTCAGCATGAATTCCACTAACGGTAGTTAACTTAATATGTTTAGCTTTTAATCTATCTAATGGAAAATAATCTACTCCAGCAGATAAGGCTTGCACCCACTTTAGTTGTGATTGATTACTATCCAACATTTTATCTAATAAAACTTCATTATATCCAAATAAAACATTAATACTATCTAAAATATCTTGGGATAAATTTTCATTTTCAAAGTAAATTTTAGAATTAAAATTATCATTTTTAGCAAAGTTTTGTTTTATTTCATCAATATCAAAACTTTCATTTGGAGTTCCAACCAAAATATTCAACATAATCACCTCCATAGTAATTTACGCTTTATTTTTATTTCATTCAAATATTTTAACTATTAATTTTATAAAAAGTAGCTATATATAGTAGAAAAGTTATTTAATTCACATTAAAATAAATTGATATGAAAACGTTTTTAATTATTTTTATTTTGTTTTGTTAACATTTTCACAAAACGTGCTATAATGAAAAATGTTGAAAGTAATAAAAATTATTTTGTGAAAGATGGCGATTTTAATGTCAGTTGTTTCATTAAAAAAAGGCTCTAATAATATCAAAGAAGATAAAAAAGATATAGATTCACATATTGATGAAATGGTGAAAAAAGCGCATAAAGCTTTGGATATAATGTACACTTTTGACCAAAAAAAAGTCGATTACATAACACATAAAATGGTAATCGCAGGATTAAATGCTCATATGAAGTTAGCAGAAATGGCTCACGACGAAACTGGTCGTGGAATTGCTGAAGATAAAGCAATTAAAAATATTTATGCAACTGAAGAAATATGGCACTATATCCGTAATCATAAAACAGTTGGAGTAATCAATGATGATAAGGAACGACAATTAATTACTGTTGCTGAACCTTTAGGAGTAGTAGCTGGAATCACTCCAGTTACTAACCCTACCTCGACTACCCTATTTAAGGCTATTATTGCTATGAAAACTAGAAACCCAATTATTTTTAGTTTGCATCCTCAAGCAATCAATGCCTCTATTGAAACTGCTAAAATTTTACAAAAAGCTGCAGTTGAAGCTGGAGCTCCTAAAGATGCTATTCAATGGATCGAACACCCTAGCCGTGAAGCTACAACTGCCTTAATCAATAACCCTGGTGTAGCAATTACTTTGGCAACCGGTGGACCTGGATTAGTTAAAGCTGCCTATTCTACCGGTAAACCTGCTTTAGGAGTTGGTCCTGGTAACGGCCCTGTTTACATTGAAAAAACTGCTAAAATAAATCGTGCAATTAATGACATTGTATTATCTAAAACTTTTGATAACGGAATGATTTGTGCTACTGAAAACAGCGCTATCATTGACCATGAAATTTTTGATGAAGTTAAATCTAAAATGGAAGCCAATGGTGTATTCTTTGTTGCCAACAAAGATGTCAAAACTTTAGGCGACACCATGTTTAACAAGGAAACTGGCCAAGTTAACGGCCCAATTGCTGGAATGAACGCTAAACAAATTGCTAAATTAGCTAATATTAAAGTACCTGATAACACTAAAGTTTTAGCCGCTGTATTAGATGGTGTCGGCAGTAAATATCCATTATCAGGTGAAAAACTTTCACCAGTTTTATCAGTATATAAGGCAAGTAGCAAAGAAGATGCCTTCAGAATCGCTGATGAATTGCTACACTATGGTGGTCTAGGTCATACTGCAGCCATTCAAACTGAAGACGATGCAGTTGCTAAAGAGTTTGGCGTAAAAATGAAAGCTTGCCGTATTTTAGTTAACACCCCTGGTGGTCTAGGTGGTGTCGGTAATCTTTATAATGAAATGCGTCCATCACTTACTTTAGGTACTGGATCATGGGGTGCTAACTCTATTTCACATAACGTTACTGATTACGATTTGTTAAACTATAAAACTATCGCTAAACGTCGTAACAACATGCAATGGATCAAGTTACCACGAGTTTACTTTGAAAAAACATCTGTTCGTTATTTAGACGATATGCCAGGTGTAAATCGTGTGTTCATTGTTGCTAGTCCTAAGATGGTTGAACTTGGATATGTCGATATTATATTGGATGAATTAAAACGTCGACCAAATGAAATTGCTTACTCATTATTCTCTGATGTAGAACAAGACCCTTCAACTAATACTGTTGATAAAGGGGTTAGTCTAATGCAAAACTTTAAACCTGATACTATCATCGCTTTAGGTGGTGGATCACCTTTAGATGCTGCAAAAGCAATGTGGTTCAAATACGAGAACCCATCTGCTGATTTCTTTGGTGCTAAACAAAAATTCTTAGACATCAGAAAACGTGCTTACCGTTTTGATCAACCTAAGAAAGCCAAATTTGTCGCAATTCCAACTACTTCCGGTACTGGTTCAGAAGTTACTCCATTTGCCGTTATTACCGACTCTAAAACACATGTAAAATACCCATTAGCCGACTATGCTTTAACTCCAGATGTTGCCATTGTCGATTCACAATTTGTTGAAACCGTGCCTAAGGGAACTATCGCGTACGCTGGATTAGATACTTTATGTCATGGAATTGAATCATACGTATCCAATATGGCATCAGATTACACACGTCCATGGTCACTTCAAGCTATTAAAATGGTATTTGATAACCTTACTGCATCATATAATGGAGATCAAACTGCCCGTAGAGAAATGCATAATGCTGCTACTATTGCCGGAATGGCATTTGGAAATGCCTTCTTAGGTATTACCCATTCTGTTGCACATAAATTAGGTGGAGCTTTTGATAAACCACATGGTTTAATGATTGCCATTACTTTGCCACATGTCATCAGATACAACTTTAAGAAACCTGAAAAGATAACCATTTGGCCAAAATATGAATCATTTAGAGCGGACGAAGATTATGCTAGAATTGCTCGTTTCTTAGGTTTACCTGGCAACACTAATGCTGAATTAAGAGAAGCTTTAATTAATAAATTCATTGAATTAGCACACTCTGTTGGTGTCACCCTTAGCTTAAAAGCTAATGGTGTTACCAAAGCTGACTTTGATAAAAAAGTTGATGAATTAGCTGATCTTGCATATCAAGATCAATGTACAACTACTAATCCAAAAGAACCATTAATCGCTGATCTCAAGCAAATTATGATTGACGACTATAATGGTACTAACGTAGAAAAGTAGAAAAATAAAAAATCCTCCTTTTAGGAGGATTTTTTTATTCATTCATTAAACTTAAAGTAACCACTTTTAAATTCTTAGTTTCTTTAAACGATGCGTTCTTCTTACTTTTTGCATTTTTAGCTTTAGTTAATTGACCACTTAAAGTAACTTTTTTATTTTCAATGCTAGTAACAATCATTTTAGTGCCTGGGTTCAATAGGAATTCCTTCTCATTTTTATGATGAGATATTGGAGCTATATATGCACCACGATTGCCCAATGGAACATTTATTTTTAATAAAATGTTTCCAAAGCTTTCACCAATACTTCTACTCAAACTAGTAGAAGAGAAAGCTTTATCGAAATACTTAGCCCCTACTTTTAATGGCTGATTGTTTAATGAAGCTTGTAACCCCTTGTCTGATATACCACGATATACCGTTAAATTATATGGTGTTGAAAATTTAGAAATAGCTTTGGTCACATCTTTAGTTTCTTTTTTTACTTTATTACTGGTTTTAGAACTTGGATTTCTTAAATATCCATTAATATCTTGATAACCATCGTAAGTGTAATTTCCCACCGCTTTTACTTCATCTTTACTTAAACTTTTGTGCCATTTCTTAGTTAAATTGTTTAACTTATTTTCTGTAGCTTTAGAAAATGAATATGTTTTAGTATTATAAACGCTATAATTAAAGTTTTTAACGTACATAACCTTATTAGCGTTAGTAGTTATCAATGAACCATCTTTATAGTTTCCAAGATACTTAACCGGTGTATTAGTAGGAATCGTTACTTGTTCATTATTTTCTAAACTATTTCCCTGCATACTTTTATTAGTAACAAATTCATTGTTACTTTGACTGGTGGTTTGAGTATCTTGCATAATCATTGCTAAGTTACCGTTAGTTTTTGAAAGTTTTTCCATAAACTTAATTGTATTTTTATGAGTAGAATCAAGATTAATATTAGCTTGAGCATCTAAACTAGAACTAAATATACCTACTCCCAATAAACCAGTTATTAACAATCCAAAAGATATTTTTTTATTTTTCATATATTGTCCCTCCAAAGAGTTTTAGTTAATTATATAACTAACTAACCTTATAACAACTTATAATCGAGAAAAATAACAATTCTTTAAAAATAATTAAAAAAGATAATCATATAAAATGATTATCTTTTTTTGCTATAAATCTATATTTCTATGTTTAATTTCATTTTTAATAGAATCAATTCTAGATATTAAATCCTTTTGTAAATAAGTGGTACGATTCAATGCATCCTCAGAATTTTTCAGTACATCTAATAACTCTTGATCGGAATAACCAGATAAATGTTGTTTTACATAGGTAGTTTGTTCATATGCACGTGTAAGCACCATCAATCCAACTTTTCCTAGTCCTACTAATCCAGAACCAGCATTTTTAGCAGTAGGATGATTACTAAAGTGTTCTATATGATATACCAATTGCTGACTTATATGGGTGTTCCAATAATTTATCAAAGGGCCAGCAAAGAAAGCAACGACAACTGTTATAATTCCAACTGCTCCATGAGCAAAAAAAGCAATTAACATAAAAGTGATATCTTGCAAACTTCTAATAAATTTATATTTAACACTTACATGACTAGCAATAATTGGTGCAATTGCATCATATGGCGATGAGCCTAATGATGGAGACATATAGAGAGATGTCCCTAAACTAAATAGTAACAATCCAGTAACTACGTCTACGATAATGACAAATGGATTTAATCCCATATGGATAAAATTATCGTACAAGGTAGAGAACCACTGAATTTCATATCCTACTAACACCATATTTAAGATTGTTCCAATTCCTATTTGTTTGCGATCAAAAATAAAAATGATTATAAATAACACTGCATTCATCATTAGTTGAAAAGTCCCCAATGGCATGTGCAATGAGTTAGAAAATCCAATGTTCATTGCTGTAAAAGGATCCATTCCTAAACTAGCTTTTTGCAAAAATACTGCTCCCATAGATAGTATGGCAATACCAGCAAAAGACATCAATGAGCGTAACATAACATTAATAAAGTTATGTGATTTATTATTTGTGCTTTTATTTTCACTATTCATTTCATTAGTCAAAAACAAAACACCTCCTATTAAATATTTTATTGCATTTTACGATAAAATAATAATAATCAGACTTACAAAAAAAGTGTCTAGCCTTACTGCTAGAACACTTTTTTGTTATTTAGCTAATTCAGCATTAACTGCATCGCGTTCAGATTCTATTAAATCTACCCGACTAGCTAGTGCTTTTGTATCCATTTTAATTTCACGAGTTAATCCTGGGGTATTAAGTTTAGGTTCGAAAAATGCTTTAAATTCAGTAAAACGTTCGCTGGTATGGAACACATTAGCTGTAACAGTAATGAAAGTAGCAAATTCCATATCTCCACCAACCGTATCTTCCAACCATTGCCATTCGTTTCGAATCCAATCCCAAGCTAATTGTTGTCCCTTGTCATTATCTAAAATGTAACGGTACCATCCGCGTAAATCTTGTGGCTTGATGGTTTCACTATCTTCAAAGTGACTAACTAATTTAGCTAATACACTTTCAGATTTAGCATCAGTTAAAGCTGAACATAAACTATTTTTGTAGCTAGCATCAGATGTTTTACGATAACTTGCTAATAGTTTTTCAAATAGTTCATCACTACCAAAATTTTTAACTTCATTAGATAGTACCAACGTACGAATATCAGCAGGCAAGGAAATTAAATTGTCTTTATACTGACTAAATATTTTGTGAGCAGTATTCACTGCATCATTATCCTTAGCATATAACATTCCACCTAACGCTAGTCGACGTGTTACTTGATCATCTTTAGAATCATTGGCATTAGGTTTCCATCCCAAACGGTCAGCTTGTTTTGCACTAAGTTGACCTATAAATTTACGTAGATTGTTTTCTTCGTTTGATTCTGGATTAACAAAATCTTCTAAGTCGTAAGCTAAATCATAAATTATAGAATTAACTACTACTGAATTGTCACCAGCAAATTTTCGTAGAAATGGTATTACCTTAGCATAACTAACTTGCTTACCTTCAGCTAATAACTTCAAATCCTGTAAAATTTGCATTTTAGACATGTTATCTAATTTATCGTCATGTTCTAAGATGTCAGTCAACAAAGTATCATCATATTTAACAATAAAGTGCGAATCATTACCAACGTTTAAGCGGAAAGGTTGATTACCATTTTTAGATTTAAGTTCTGCATAGTTACCTAATGATAATTCATTATCCTTAAAAATTGCTGGTACATCTTGGTAATTGCTATTCAACGGAATATGCCATTGTCTACCCTTATCTTCTCCATCACCGATAAAGAATTGTTTTTGTGTTAATTTCAATTCGCCATTTTCAACTTTAGCTGTAACCACTGGATATCCTGGTTGTTCTAACCATGAATTCATAATAGATTCTACATCCATTCCAGATGCCTCACCTAAAGCATTCCACAAATCAGCTCCAGTCGCATTACTATATTGATGAGCTGCAAAATAGTTTTTAAGACCCTTACGCAAAGCATCGTCACCTACTAAAGCTCTGGCCATAACTAACATTCGCGCACCTTTGGCATACACAATTGCTGCATCAAATAAGGAATCAATTTCAGCAGGATGATTTACTTGAACGTGCACCGATTGTACCCCATCAGTAGCATCACGTTTTAAAGCTGCTTGAACGTCAGAAGTTTGGAAGTTTTCCCAAATGCGCCATTCAGGTTCGATTGCATCAATAGCAACAAATTCCATCATATTGGCAAAACTTTCATTTAACCATAGGTCATCCCACCACTTCATAGTTACTAAATCACCAAACCATTGATGTGCTAATTCGTGTGCAATAACTGTTGCTACTAGTTGTTTAGTGGTTAGTGCTGTATTATCTGGGTCTAAAACTAAGTAGGCTTCACGATAAGTTACTAAGCCCCAGTTTTCCATTGCACCAGCTGAAAAGTCAGGTAATGCTAACTGCCATGAATGAGGTAGTGGATATGGAGTTTGATAAAAGTCTTCATAAAATTCAATGGAACGTTTAGCGATATCTAAAGCAAAATCTAATTCATTAGCTTTATGTGCTTTAGTAGCAAACACGCCCACTTTTACTCCGCTTTTAGTGGTTGTAGTTTTACCCTGTAAATCACCAAAAGCAAAAGCAATTAAATAAGTCGACATTTTAACGGTTGTATCAAAATAATGAACACCATTTTCATGCTTCAGCTCTGGCATATTACTCAAAATAGTTTCACCAGGTTGTTCATCGAACTTAATCGCTAAATCAAATTGAGCCTTGGCTTCTGGTTCATCAACACATGGGAAAGCTTGACGAGCAGCATTAGTTTCAAATTGAGTACCAATAATTTGTTTTTTAACTCCATCAACTTCGTAATATGATGGATATATTCCCATCATAGTATCAGTTAATGGTGCCGTATATTCAATTGTAATTTCAACTGGACCGGCTTTAGGTAATTGAACGTTAATCGCATCGTTTTTATCATCAGTTTTAAAGCTTAATGGTTCATCAATCAATTGTACTGATGAAACTTTTAAAGCTTTTTGATGAATAGAAATTTGTTCTTGTTCAGCCAAACCTTTAATTACAGTTTTACCAGTAATTGTTTTTTTGTCACGATCAATATCTAAATATATATTGTAGTGATCAGGTTTAAATGTATCGTAAAAACGTTTAAATTCAGCCATAAAATCCTCCTGTAACAGTTAGAAAAATTTAATGAAATTGACAGTAAAATTTCATTTTAAGTTGCATTAATTATATACTTATTGAATTTAATTGGCTAGTTTTCGGCTTGATAGATAAGGTAAACTTCAAAATAAAAATATGTAGAGTAAAATTAAATGGTAATTTATTTTTTCGAAAGGAATGATTTTTTGGAAATATTTTATACAGTAATGCTATTGATAATTGCAACTGTTACCGCGAATATGGTTTATCCGCATTTTCCATTAATTCCCCAAGCCTTTTATCAAATTTTTGCGGGAATGCTGTTATCAATGTTACCTATATATAATCATTTTACGTTAGAACCAGAAATGTTCATGTTAATTATAATTGCGCCATTGATGTTTCATGATGGTCAAAATATTGATACCCACGAACTTAGAAAACACATTTCATCAACGATGTCCATGTCAGTATTGCTAGCTATCATTACCGTCATAATTATGGGATACATTAGTCACGCTATTATCCCTAGCATTCCACTAGCATTAACCTTTGCATTATCAGCAATTGTTACGCCAACTGATAGTGTAGCTGTTTCTTCAATTACTAATAATGTAGAAATGCCAGAAAACGTGATGGGCATGTTAGAAAGAGAATCGCTATTTAATGATGCATCTGGTTTAGTGGCTTTCAGTCTGGCACTTGGTGCTTTTACTACCGGTACATTTTCAATTGGATTAGGCATTAATAATTTCTTATTTGTCTTTTTTGGTGGTTTATTGATCGGTTTAATTTTAGGTATTTTGCTTATCTGGCTACGTATCCGTTTAGTAAGAAATGGCATGGATTCGACCAGTGTCATCGTTCCATTTGACATTATTTCACCATTTGCTATTTATTTAATCGCTGAACATTTTGGATGTTCTGGAATTTTAGCTGTAGTAGCTGCTGGAGTGTTGCGTAGTGCATTTAGTAAGCAAATTAGACTTTCCAACACTAGTTTGCAATTGGTTTCACGTTCAACTTGGAATATTGTTACTAGTATTTTAAATGGATTCGTATTCGTTTTACTAGGAGTTTCGATTCCTACGGTTCTGTATGATATTAAAAAAGATAGCATGCCTGATTTACCTAAATATATATTATTATCAATATTACTGTACATAGTAATGATTGGATTACGCTATGTTTGGGTTAAATTTAGTTTTGCAAACATTCACTCTAAAGCTCATGATCATAATAAAAATGCAATTATTAGTGCTTTATCCGGAATTCATGGAACCATAACTTTATCCATGGCTTTTTCAATTCCATTCACTTTAAATAATGCCCCTTTCCCATATCGCAATGCAATTGTATTCATATCTACGGTAATCATAATCTTAAGTTTATTAATTCCAGCGATTGTCTTACCTATGATTTTGCCAAACAACGAAGTTGATATTGACCCAGATGAATTTAACAAATGTAAGCGTCAAACCGTTCATTATGCTACTAAGAAATTAATTGAAAATAATCCTATTCAGCAAACTGACGCACACATTGTGGCTGCTACATTAAGTAGTCAATACAGTAATCGTCGACCTAGCAATAAAAAATTTAGAAAAATAATGCGCGAAGCCAATGCAGTTGAAATTAACAGCATTCAAAAATTAGTAGATGAAAACAAACTTAACGTTCAAATCGCTAATCGTTATGTACGTGGATTAGTTTGGCAGGCTCAACGCAATCGCCAATTTTCATTTTATATAGTTATATTTGCAATTAAACATCTTAACCATTTAATTGCTCGTAAATTTAAAAACAATTATCATTATAAAACTAATTACAATAATCAAAAACAAGCATTTCAAAAAGTCGAAAATTATGGATATGAAAGTGTGATGCAATTCTTATCTAAAGATCATAACGATGAAGATCAAATGGCTATAAATGCAGTTAAGCATTCGTATAATTTTAGACACAAACGTTTAAATGATAACGGTTCTGCTGATAAGCAAAATGAACTATTTATTCAAGCTTTTCAATATGAATACAATTATGTACAGGAACAAAGTGGATTAGGAAATATAGATTCAACAATGGCAGAAGAATTGTATAAACAAATATCTATTGATCAATTAATATATATGCAACAAAATACTGACGGTCGAGAAAAATAAAAAGGAACTAACTTTTGTACCGCCTTAAAAAAGTTAGACATAATATCTAATTTTTTAAGGCGGTTTTTTTATGTCAAAATATTCAACTA
>NZ_BPLL01000030.1 GCF_019656235.1 Apilactobacillus xinyiensis
AGTTGAATATTTTGACATAAAAAAACCGCCTTAAAAAATTAGATATTATGTCTAACTTTTTTAAGGCGGTACATAATAAGTTCTCTTTTTTAGTATTTAATATTTCGTTGATTAACATAATTTTGTAGATTTAAATCTAGTAGTAACTTTTGATTTTTTAAATCTTCTATTTTCTTACAACCTAAGATAGTCATTATACTGATGATACCTTGTTGCCATTCTTTAATCATTTCAATAGTTTCAGTTTCACCATTTTTAATTAATGAATGTAAAATAGGACCAGCAACACCAACTGCCTTAGCACCTAACGCAAAACATTTAACAATGTCTAAAGCGTTTCTAATGCCACCAGAAGCAATAATATTTATTTCATTATGGTATTCATATGCTTCTAAAAGGGATTCGATTGTACTTTGTCCCCAGCCATTTAAATAATCTAATTCTTTGTTTTTTCTTCGAAAATTCTCAATATTTACAAAATTAGTACCACCACGTCCACTAATGTTAATGTATTTAACACCAATTTCTTGTAATGTTTTAATTGTTGATTTATCCATTCCAAAGCCAACTTCTTTAATGATTACAGGGACATTAACTTCATTAACGATTTTAGCAATGTTTTCTATCCAATGAAAATTTCGGCTACCTTCCGGCATAACGATTTCTTGAACTGCATTAATATGAATTTCTAATGCGTCAGCGTTTAAAATATCTATAGCTTTTTTAGCGTTTTCAACGGGATGATTGGCTCCTATATTAGCGAAAACGATTCCATTAGGATTATATTTTCTAAGATTAGCAAATGAATTGGCGGTTTTATAATCCTTAATTGCAATGCTCTCAGAACCACTAGCAATAGCTAAATTGCATTCTTGAGCGATTTTAGATAATTTTTCATTTAATTCGCCAGCTAATTTACTACCACCAGTCATAGCTTCGATATAAAATGGACATTTTAATTCTATATTACCTAATTGGGTATCCATACGAATACTCTGAGCGCTAATTTCGGGAAGACTATGATGAATAAACCTTATTTTTTCAAAGTCTGCGGTACTATATTCATTATAAAATTTTTCAGACAACGATATGTGTTCATTTTTTCTCTGTGAATGTTGACTGTCCATAATGACTCCTTTACAACTTTAATTCTTATGAATGTCTAAATTTAATTGTTTAATATTATTATTTTCCCATTCATTTAAAATCTTAGTAATTTCATTGTTATCGCTATTAGCAATCGCAATTCCGCAATCGCCACCTCCGGCACCAGATGATTTAGCAGCACTACCATTTTCTATAGAAATATCACATAATTTTTTTAGTGATGGTGTTTCAATGATAACGTTAGTAATTTGACCTAGTTGATGTAAAAGCTTGCGATTAATTATGATTTCACGTTGAATGGTTTCTAAATTCTTGTTGTAAAAACCTTTAATCATTCGTTCTAAACATGCTTTGCTTTTTTGTACGAATTCTTGGTACTCATTTTCTTTACTAGATTTTTCAGAAGAAACTTTATCTACTAATTGTGAAGTAGAAGCAGGTGAGCCAGTCCATCCAATTAATAATTTAAGGTTAGTGGGTGGAGTTAGCGGTTCAATTCTTAAATAGGGCCATTTTTTATTGATTAATTCCTTAATTGACAGGTTAGGGCGCATTTGCTTTAACCATTCACGATCAAAAGCTTCATAAGCAATCCAACCACCATATACACTTGCAGCAATATCACCTAAGGATCCGTTTCCCTGAACTTCTAAGTGTGTGATGGCTGATAGTTTAAATAGTTCATCTTTTGATACATCTATATCATAAAATTGGCATAAAGCTTTAACTGTAGCTACTGTAACAGCAGCTGAAGAACCTAAGCCATATTTTTTGCCATCAGAATTATCTAATTCACTATCTACTTTTAAATGATATGTTTTTAAATTTTTTGACATAGATTGTGCATAGGTTTCCACTATATTAATAGCCGCTAAAATATAGTGGAATGGATTATCACGATTGTCAAAAATTATTTTATTGTCAATTCTTTTCCAATAAATAGAGTTTTCACTGTATTGTTTAGAAACAATGCTTCCATAATCATCACTTTTTTCAATACTTACAGTTATAAATTGATTTAAGGCGACTATTATCGAAGGAGTACCTTTCTCAACGACTGCATATTCTCCAGCAATATACAATTTACCTGGTGCTTTCACCGAAATCAAAAAATCATTTCCCTTCAAAATAAGATTTAATTAAATAAATTCAATGCCACGACCAGGTTTGGAAACAACCATTTGATTTTCATCAAATTTATTAGCTAGTTTATTTTTAATTATTTTGATGTCTGCTGATTGACAGATGATTTTAACATTTGGACCAGCATCCATTGTAAAGTAACAATCTATACCATTTTCTCTTAAGTTTTTAACTGTATTTATAACTTCAATGCTATCTTGATTAAAGTACATAAATGAAGGATAAGCACTCATCGTTAAAGCGTGCATACGCATAGAATTGCTTTCTGCTACTTGACCTAATGCTTTGAAATTATTAGACTTAATGGCTTCCTTAGCTTTAATTAAATCAATTTCTGTTTGCTTAGTCCAAGCGTTATAGTAAGGTGATGTCTCCACGGAACGTTTCATACCGATACGACTGCTAATTTTTTTTGGCTTTTTATCCAATATAATAGCTATCATATTAATGTCCATTGCCACTGGATCTTGAATAGATTTACCATACGAGTCATTATCAGTATTACCTTTAATCCATTCGGAAAATCCACCAAAAATAGACCTAGTAGCTGATCCCGAACCACGTCTGGCTAGTTTAGACATTTCAGTAAGACTTAGTTGTAGTCCAGCTGCTTTACTCCCAGCTGCGGCTAAAGCTGCAAATCCAGAAGCTGATGAAGCTAAGCCAGCAGAGGTGGGGACATGATTGTAACTTTTTACATAAGCTGATGCATTTATATTAGCTTTGGTTCTAATGATATCTAAGAAGTTTATTATTTGATTAGAATCAGAAATATCATGGTCATCTAATAACACTAAGTCCTTAGATAAGCTACTATCGAATTTGACACTAGTTTCAGTATAAAATTCATTTAATGTTAGTGATAAACTGTTGTTATTTGGAATTATTAAATCATCATTTTTTTTACCCCAGTATTTTATTAAAGCAATATTTGTATGTGCTCTTGCTGTAATAAAATCATTCGATAAATGCATAAAAAATTCAATCCTTTACTTAATTTATTGAACCTAATTTTTGGGTCCATATATCTTTTACGCCTTGTTTTTTTAAAGCGTTAATTATCTTATCGACTTTTTCTAAATTATCAGTTATTGAAATAACGCAACCACCTAAACCACTACCGGTTAATTTAGCACCTAACGCACCATTTTCTTTAGTTATGTTAACAATTTTATCTACAGTGGGGTTGCTTATTTGAATATTTTGTAATTGTTGATGTGCAAAGTCCATTAGCTTACCTAATTGGTGAATATTTCCCTTTTCTAAACATTCTTTAGCTTGACGGACGGTGTTTCCTAAATTGTTAATGGAATTGATTGCGATTTCATTTTTATGGTTTACTAATTCTCTAACGTAGTTAACTGCAATGTCAGTTCTTCCTAAAATACCACTATCCGCAATTATTAGGTATCCATTTATGTTGAATGGAATTTGTTCATTTTCTTGTCCATGAATGAACCAAATCGGGTATTCAGAACTTACAGTTGCTGCATCTAGTCCGGATGGATTACCATGAGTAATTTTTTCTTCGACGTCGCTTAACCTTAATAGTTGTTTTCGACTAATTTCTTTATCAAAATATTTGAATATAGCTCTAATAATCCCTACAGCAGTTGCAGCTGATGAACCCATTCCACGTTCAGATGGAATGTTACTTTTAATTATGATGTTAAATGTTTCTTTTTCTTTATTTAACTTTTTTAAAGTTTGATCGATTAATTTTTTAATACCTAGCATGTTAACAGGAACATTTTGTAAGGGTCCTTTATAATAGTGGCTAGTTATTAATATATTATTGGATAAACATTTTTTAATTTCTACTTTTAATTTAATTGATGTAATAGGTAGCGCAATGGCTGGTTCTTTGTATACAACACTGTGCTCACCCATTAATATTATTTTGGCATGACTCATACCAATACTAGATTTTTCCAAGATTTCTTTTTCACTTCCTAGCCATGTTAAATACTATCATATATTATACACAATAAAAGTAGTACTAACTTTAAAGTTATTGATATGTTTAAATAGTATATGCGTGTTATTATTTTAAGTAAGCTTACATAAATGCTTATGTATAATGAATTTATAAAAGTTTGGTGAAAATGATGAAAGATTCTACTTTTTCAGTAGTTGACATAGAAACTACGGGAAGTGACATGTCTGAGGACGCGAATAGAATAATACAGTTTAGTTGTACATTCGTAAAGAACTGTAAAATTATAGACTCGTACAATGTTTATGTAAATCCTATGATGTCTATTCCTAGTAGAATAACTGATTTAACTGGCATAGATAACGAAAAGGTGTCTAAAGCTGTTACTTTTGATCAAGTTGCTAATAAAATATATAAAATGTTAGAAAACACTATATTTGTTGCTCATAATATTAACTTCGATTTGCCATTTTTGAATAAAGAATTAATAAGAGCAGGTTGCAGTCCTTTAAAAATCAAAGGGTATGATACAGTCACTTTGAGTCAGATATTAATGCCTACTATGGATAGTTATCGACTTAGAGATTTGAGTTCAGCTTTAAATATAGTGCATGAACATCCACACTCATCTGCTAGTGATGCTTTAGCTACTGCGAAAATATTCATTTTATTATCTAAGTATGCAAGTAAAATATCTAATTCTATTATTAAAGGTATTTTAGATATTAGTCCTTCATTACCAATGAATACGATTGAATTTTTTAATGACTATAGAGACAATAACTTTGAAAGCAAATTGCTTTGCTTAAAAAAAGGCTTTGTTGTTAGAAAATTAACTAACGATTCTAGTTCAGATGTAAATGAGTTTAAGAAAATTCAAAATACCTACAATACAAAAATTAATGTAAAAGAAAATTCGTTAGAAAAATCACTCTTTAAAAATATAAAAAGAAGCAACGTTTTAGTTGACTCTAATGTAGATAGTAATAATAGCGTTTTAAAGCCGATAATTTATAGCAATAAATCTATCATAGCTTCAGAAAATGTTAATAAGGTTTCGCGTCAAATATCAAGTTTAAATAAATTTACTGATTTTATTGTTTTACATGCATCTAATGAATATGTTGACTTAGAAAAATTAAAAAATAGTTTGAGATATGACAGTAAATCTAAAAAGACTAAGTTTATAAAGTGTCAAATACTAGTGTGGTTAACACTTACTAAAACAGGATTGTTAAGTGAAATTAATGCTAATTACAACGATATAGATTATTTTAAAGAAATTAGTTGTGATGAAATTAAGTACAATTATTATCTAAGCAATTTTGACAACAAACTTAAACAAGCACATTTAATCATTTTAGATCATAGTTATTTAATTGAAAATACAAACTATTTAAATAGTTTAATTCCATTAAGTCAGTACAATTTAGTAGTTGATCAAGCTACTAAGTTTAATGCAGACTTTTTAAAAACTTTTAGTCTGCAATTTCAATTTAACCATATTTTTACATTAATTAGAAAACTTCAAAGTGATTTACATCAAACACATTATACAAATTTATATGATGTATTTAATCACTCTAAGAATATGGATAATATAAAAATTGTAGATAGCATATTGCATAAATTAACTTTAAAAGCAGAGCTATTTACAAATAACTTTAAGAAATCTTTTCTTAAGAAAAATAACTTTATTTCTACAGAACATGGTTATTCACTCGGGTTTAAAAATGATTTACTTTTAACTTTTTTCAATGAAAATACAGATGTTATTAAGAGTATTGATAGTTTAGCTGCATATCTTAATAAAAAGCTTTTTAATATAAACAGCAACAATATTATTTTTAATAAATTTAAGTGTAATGCAATTGATTTATTAAAATTTATGCATGACTTTAAAAAATTTAGAGAAAATATGTATAAATATACCGATGCTTATACGTGTTTATTAACAATTAATAAAGATAAAAACATTGATAATGCTTATTTTGAAGGTAATTTTATGCAATCTAGCGGACTTATTAAAAGCCTAATTTATGATAAATATAAAAACTTGATTTTTATTGACAGTAATTGGTTGATAGCTAGTTGTTATGATTATATTCATCAACAGTTAGAATTAAATGTTAAGAAAACTAAAAAAATTATCTTTAAAAATAAATTTTCTGGTAACAATAAATTTTTAGTTTTTAAGGGTTATAATAACAAGGACAGTAAAATTAAATTTGTGAATAAGTTAGTCGAGGAAACTGATTTTAAAACTTTTATATTGACTAATTCTAAAATTAGTACAGAAAATTATTATTCTGGATTGCATAAATCTGATTTATCAGATTTATATTCAATCTATGCTCGTGATATTACGGGCAATGATTATAAAATTTTAAAAAAGATGTCTAATCATTCTAGATTTGTTACGATTGGAAATAGTGAACTAGAGTATATGCTAAATTTAAACAATAATGCTGATATTTTGATTATTGATAATCTGAATGATTATTTTAAAAATAATTATTGCAATAAAAGTAACGTTGATGTGTCTAGATATACCTTACATTTATATAAAAATATTATGCATTTCATTAATGTTAATGCAGACGGAACAATCATTATTTGGGATGATGATATTTCTAAATTGAACTTTAGCAAATTTTTTCAAAAATATATTCCCAATTTTAAAGCAGTGAACTCATATATAGAAAACTAGATCAAGGAGATATTTTAAATGAGAAGAGAGTTTTCTAGGAAAAGAAAATCAAAAAAATGGATAAAATGGTCGATACTAGTATTAATTATACTAATAGGATTTGTAATTGCTTTTTTTGTACTGGCTGATAGACCTATAAAATTAGCCAAAAAAGATGCTGTTAGTATTTCAAAAAAATATGCAAAGATTAAACATGTAGATGATTTTTATGTATCCAATTTAACAAATACTTACTATACTGTTGCAGGAACTAATAATAGCGGAGAATCAGTATTTGTTATTATTTCTAAAAATAATGGTCATGTTTTAGTTGTTAATCAAAAAGATGGTATTAATAAAGGTTTAGCTATTAACTTAGTTAAACGAAATGGTGACGTTAAAAAGATAATTAAAGCATCACCATCTATTTTTAATGATAAACCAGTTTGGGTAGTAACTTACTTTAATAATAAAAATAAATTATGCTATGAAACAATATCTTATAAAAATGGTAAATCTTTACAACTAATAGCGAATGTTTAGAAGTCAGCAAAATTATTGCTGACTTTTTATTTAAAAATAGAAAGGGTTGAAAATTGTTGGACAATTTTGCTAAAAGAATCATTGATGATGGACAAACTAGTATTTCTAATTTATTACTTTCTAAATATGCATCATTAGGAATGAATAATGAAGAATTTGTTATTTATTTACAAATTAAAAGTTTTATTGATAGGGGGAATAGATTTCCAGATATTGAAATTATTTCTAATAATACTGGAATTGATAAAAATCATATTTATGAAATATTGCATAATTTAATTAAAAACAAGATTATGCAAATAAAGACCATAGAATTAAGCAATGGAAAAACTTCTGATGTTTATGATTTTTCACTGTTATATGATAAATTAGCTAACTTAGATTATGATTCAAATGATAATGAATTAGTTAATAAAAATAGTATTAATAACGTTGCAAAAAGTATTAGGACAGCTTCTGATGATACAGATAAACTAGAAAGAAAAGATGTTTTTCAAAAGATAGAACAAGAATTTGGAAGATCATTATCACCAATTGAATTAGAAACAATTAGTCAATGGATAGATAGCGACGATTATAGTTTTGAAATGATTTTGCTAGCCTTGAAAGAGTCTGTTTTGAATCAAGTTCGCAGTTTAAAGTACATGGATAGAATTCTTTTGAATTGGGAAAAATCAAATATTAGGACTCCATATGAAGTGGAAATGAATAGAAAAAAAAGAAATCAAGTAGCATATAAAAAAAATTCAACTAATAAAAAAGTTGAACAGGGGCCGGATATACCAATATTTAAATTAGATTAGTCAAAAGTTACATTAACTTAATAATTAAAATAAAAAATAAGACCAAATAATAACATTTAAGGTCTTATTTTTTTATTTAATTATTATTAGAAGAGGTACTATTACTACTAGATTGTTGATTATCATCTGTATTATTAGAACTAGAACTTTCTGTTGAACTACTTGAAGTAGACTCTTTGGAAGATTCAGTAGATGATTCACTAGAAGTTGATGATTCGGAAGAAGCACTAGATTCTTGAGAAGTACTTCTTTTCACAGAAGAAGTGCTATCAGTTTGATTTGAATAATTTGAAGATGGCTCATTATTATAAATAGCCGATGAACTAAATGCACCAGAAGTTTTATCTGGTTGGATAGCTGAATAACCATTAATATAATAGTCGGTTAATCCATTCCTACTTACTTGAGTTAAGTTTGCTGGTTTTACCCAATCGTTATTACTTAAGTTTTGAGAAATATATTGCATTTCGTACTTATAGATTCTTTGTGCAATAGTCAAATCATTTGCGGATAAGTAATTACCAACTTCTAACGGATGATCATAACCAGTCCAAATTGATAGGGAATAATTTCTAGTATATCCTGTAAACCAACTGTCCATTGCTGCATATCCAGGCAAGATACCCTTATAGCTATTTTCTGGATACTGTGTAGAACCAGTTTTACCTGCTTCGTATAGTCCAGGTACTTTAGCAGATGTACCAGATCCTGAAGGATTATTCATAACACCTTTTAACATTGCAGTTATCATAAAAGCAGTTTCAGGAGACATGGCATTTACTGACTTAGTTTCATAATTTGTTGATTTTCCGTCTGGGAAGGTTATTTTATTAATTAAATATGGCTTATGATATACACCACCATTGGCAAAAGCAGCATAAGCAGCAGCTTCTTGTTCTGAAGAAATATAAGCACCAATACCATTTTGTAAAGTAGGCGTATTATCAAAAGTTATTCCTAAATTGCTTAAGAAATCAGTTGCTTTATTAATTCCAACATTTTGTAAAGTACGAATAGCGGGAATGTTTCTAGACTCAATTAAAGCTTTATGCATTGTAATAGTACCTTGATATCTTAAATCAAAATCTTTTAAAGCAGTAGATGTTCCAGGATAAGTGTATGGTGTATCATTCACTAGTTGGTAGGTAGGGTATTTTAAATACTCTATTGCAGGTCCATAATCCATTAATGGTTTCATAGTAGAGCCACTGGAACGATCTGTTTGTACAGCTCGATTAAGTCCGAACGCTACTTTACTTTTTCTATTACCCAACATGGCTTTAACTTGTCCAGTTTGTGAATCTACTAAAGTAGCTCCAACTTGCATACGATTATTAGGGAATCCAATTTCTGGATTATTATTAGCTAATTTATATAAATGCTTTTGGGCTGATAAATCTAAATTAGTATATACCTTTAATCCCGCATTAGTTTTCAAGCCTTTAGATTTTAATTCTTGAATTACTTGTTTAAGATATGAATCAATGTACTTTTCTTTAACGGTACTTAATTCTGTTTTTTTATGAGTTTTAGCTAAACCAGCTTTAACACTAACTTTTTTTGCCTGTTCAGATTGTTCAAAACTAATTGCTTTAGTTCTAACCATCGCATTTAAAACTTGATTTCTTCTTTGAGTAGCATATTTGGGATAAAGATAAGGGTTGTATCCTGATGGTGATTGAGGCATTCCAGCCAATAATGCTAGTTCAGATAACGATAGTTTAGATAGTGATTTACCATAGTAATATTCAGCGGCTGTTTGCATCCCATATACATTATTCCCCATATATACTTTATTAATATAAAATTCCAAAATTTTATCTTTAGAATAACTTCTTTCAACCTTAAGAGCTAACCAAGCTTCTTGAGACTTACGTTTTAAAGTTCGGTCAGAGTAGGCTGTAGAAAATACTGATAATTTAACAAGTTGTTGTGTTAAAGTACTACCACCTTGCAACCCAAGAGAAGATCCAGTTGCATTAGATGCGGCTGCTCCAACTATTCCAATTGGATCTACACCTTTATGCTTATAAAATCTTCGGTCCTCAATAGAAGTAACTGCTTGCTTTAATTGAGTAGGAATCTTATTGGATTTAACATAATCTCTGTTTTGAGCACCTAATCTAGAAATTACATGATTTTTATCGTCATATATTTTAGTTGAATTATCACTAGATAGTGATTGATAAGTTATTTGAGGTGCTGTAGATGCAAAATAAGCAAAAACTCCAGTTCCTAAAATAATCATGAAAGATATAAAACCTAAAATTCCCAACAAAACTTTCTTAAAAGGGAATTTACCTTTTCTATAATTATTCTTATTTTTATTTACTCTAGAATTAGATGAGCCTCTTTCATTAGAGGAAGTATCTATAGAAATATTCTTTGGCATTTTAAATCTCCTTGTACTTTAAAATAATTTTACGCACAGCCTTTAAATATGGAATTATGGGATTAAGGCTATAATCTATTTTATAACCAAATTTGTCAATAGTAGCTTTGGAAATTGATTTTCTACCGCCTTTAAACTGATCATCCCAGTAGTAAAATAAATCTTCACTATTCAATACGTATATCTCATTTGTTAATACAAACTTAATCAAGGCAAAGCAAATACCATTTTGTCTAACACATGCCTTCATATGATCAATTTGATGCTGGTGAAAATTACTAAGAGGAAATGAAGTTTTATTTTTAGTTTCTTTAGCATCAAAGTCAATGTAGTATCCATTAAAAACACCATTATAATCAGTAGTTGAAGCTTTTCTAAAATATGCTTCTTTAATAGTTGCGGCACTTCTTTTAGGATAGTTAACTTTAACAATTTGAATAGGTGTAGGCTTTTTATGTATGACAGCAATGCCTTTACTTAAGTAATATTGATTACTTTGATTTATCTCATGTTCTAAAGACATTCCGCGGTCACCATATTTAGTAAAATGATGCTTTTTATTACCAGAAATATTTTTATTGAACTGACCAAACGAATTACCATTAGGATAATTAATATTCACTAGCAACACCTCACATAATATATTATATCAACAACATATTATAACATTTTCATAAATATAAAATTTGATTAAGCAAGGAGTCCTTATATTGAGTAGAATATGGATTACTGGATATCGAAGTTATGAATTAGGTATTTTCACTAAAAATGACTTAAAATTAAAGATAATCAAGCAGATAATTAAACAAAAAATTAATCAATATGAAGAGAATGGCTTGGAATGGGTAATTAGTGGTGGTAATTTAGGAATTGAACAATGGACAGGTGAAGTAGTTAAAGAAATTCAGAAAGAAAATCAGGAAACAAATATAAAAAATGCTGTTATCTTACCATTTGAAAACTTTAGTAAATCCTGGAATGATGAAAACAAAAATAGTTTTTTTAATTTAATTAATAGCGCTGACTTTAATATTTCTACATCACAAAGTGAATATAAATCACCGATTCAGTTTAAGAACTATCAAAACTTTATCCTAAATCATACTGACAAAGCTTTAATGATATATGATTCAGAACATAAGGGTAAAAGTGAATATGATTTAAATAGAATAATGGAATATAATAAAATGAATCCACAATATGATTATGAAATAATTGATTTTTATGAGTTGCAAGAATTAGCAGACGAACTACAATATAAAGAATATTAAAAAAGTATTGGAATTATAATATCTTTTTGATATAATAATATTTGTTCGTAATAATGAATTACGAGGTGTAAACTATGAACAACATGCAACTTAATCCTACAGATATTTTGCAAAAAGAGTTTAAACAAAAAATGCGTGGATATGATCCCGCTGAGGTTGATAGTTTTTTAGATGATATTATTAAAGACTATGAGAATTTTGATAATGTCTTACAAAGTCTAAAAAATGAAAACAACCAATTAAAAAGCAGAATTACAGATTTAAATAATCAATTAGCTTCTGCTCAAAACGCTACTAATGGTAGTAGAAATAATTATGATTATTCCGCTAAACCAAATTATAGCGAACAAAATACCAATATCAATAACAATGTTGATATTTTAAAACGTTTATCTAATCTTGAACGTAAAGTTTTTGGCGGTTCTGATAATATGAATCGTTATTAAATTTTTACTGGTGTAAATTCCGAGTAATCGCGGCTAACTTATGTTAGCTGAGGAAAGTCCACTCTCGCACAAACTGAGATGTTTGTAGTGTTCGTGCTTGGCGAAAAAATAAGCTGAGGAGCTATCTATATGATAGTTATGGCGAAAAAAAGGGCTAAGGTTATGCTATGCCTGAGTATTTCTGAAAGTGCCACAGTGACGATACAGTATAGGAAACTTTACTGGTGGAACGCGGTAAACCCCTCGAGCGGGAAACCCAAACTTTGGTAGGGGAGCTTCACACACGGGAATTGAACTAAGTGTGGGGGGGAGATATTAATCTCTCAGATAGATGATTACTACTTAAATATTAACGCCCTGAGTTTTTATTTAAGCACAAAACATGGCTTACAAGAATTTACACCTTTTCAGGAATTGAGTGGAAGTTTTCTTCCACTCTTTTTTTATACCAATAAAATATTTGTGTTAATTAAGGAGAAAAATGAAAAAATTTAATTTAATGGCTACTGCAGCTGCTGGAATTGAAGGTATTGTAGGTCAAGAACTAAGAGATTTAGGATATGAAACTAACGTTGAAAATGGACGCGTTCGTTTTGGAGGAACCATTGAAGACGTCATTAAAACTAATCTATGGTTAAGAACTGCTGATCGTATCAAAATTATCGTAGGCGAATTTAATGCTTATACTTTTGATGAATTATTTGAAAAAACCAAGGCATTACCTTGGGAAGAGCTATTACCAATGGATGCTGCTTTCCCTATGAATGGTAGATCACATAATTCCAAGTTACATAGTGTACCAGATGTACAATCAATCGCTAAAAAAGCAGTTGTAAGCAAACTAAGTGATTTTTATCATCGTAGAACTAGATTACCAGAAAGTGGTAATCTTTATCAGTTGGAAACTATGATTAATAAAGACCATGTTATTGTGACAATGGATACTACTGGTGAAAGTCTTTTCAAACGTGGTTATCGTGTAGCTAAAGGGCCTGCACCGCTAAAAGAAAATATGGCAGCAGCACTTATTATGTTAACTAATTGGTATCCAGATATGCCATTCTTAGATCCTATGTGTGGTTCAGGAACTTTACCAATCGAAGCAGCTATGATGGCTAGAAATATTGCACCTGGTTTTAATCGTGATTTTGCTTGTGAAAAATGGGACTGGATAGATGAATCTTTATCTCAAAAAGTGCGTGATGAAGCCGACTTAAAAGCAGATTATGATAAAGAAGTTGACATTATGGCCTATGATGTTGATGGCAATATGGTTGATGTAGCAAAACTAAATGCTCAAGAAGCTGGTCTTTTACATGATATTCAATTTAAACAGTTAGCTGTGAAAGATTTTAAAACAGACAAAATTAACGGTGTAGTTGTATCTAATCCTCCTTACGGTGAAAGATTGGATGACAAACGCAGTGTTGAAAAACTATATAAAGATTTAGGAAAAGTTTTCAGGCCATTAACTAGTTGGTCAAAATACTTTTTAACCAGTGATCTTGAATTTGAAAAATTTTATGGACAAAAGGTTACTAAAAAAAGAAAACTATACAATGGTTATTTAAGAACTGATTATTTCCAATATTGGGGTAAAAAGATTAGATAGGATGTTTTTTTAATGAAAAAAATAGCAATAATTGGCGGTGGCATTGTAGGTTCTACCTGTGCTTATTACCTAAGCAAAAGTAGTGATAAGATACAAGTTACTATGTATGATGATGGTTTGGGTCAAGCCACTAAAGCAGCTGCAGGAATTATATCACCATGGCTTTCTAAAAGAAGAAACAAGAAATGGTATAACTTAGCACGTTATGGAGCTCAGACACTTTTCGATATAGCTAAAGAAACTAAGATGTCCAAAGATATCTATAATCAAAGTGGTACGATTGTTACTAGAGATAATTCTAAAGATGTAGACGAATTATATAACTTAGCAATGGATAGATTAGAATCAGCACCTTTAATGGGACAAGTTGTTAAATTAACAGCTGCAGAAGTAAAACAATACATCCCTATAATTGATCATGCTTTACCTGGTGTATTTGTTTCTGGAGGAGCTAAAATTGACGGAGAAAAATACGTTAACAAGCTAATTAATATTGCTAAAAAAGTTAACTTAAATATAGTTAATCAAAAAGTCAGTATTAATGCAGACGGTAATATTGTAGATAATGATAACCATATCCACGAATATGATAAAATCATTGTTACTACCGGTGCTTGGATGAAAGAAACACTTGGTGAATTGCCATTTGAAGTTGATGTTAGACCGCAAAAAGGTCAATTAATTGAATTATCTTTGAACTCGGCTTTTAACGATGAAACTGAAGATATGCCAGTTTTAATGCCTGAAGGTGAAAGAGACTTTATTCCATTTAGCAATGGTCGAGTTATTATCGGTGCAACTCACGAAAATGATAAAGGCTTTGATTTAAATCCTAGTCATGAAGTAATTGATGACTTATTAAATAGTGCTAAAAATGTAGTAAATAACGTTAGTGAAGAAAACATCATTAAAGTTAAAATTGGTACTAGAGCATATACCTCAGATTTTGCACCTTATTTTGGAGCTTTACCGAAATCTTTTGCACATATCTTAGTTGGAGGCGGTTTAGGTTCATCTGGACTAACTACCGGACCAATTATGGGTAAAATACTCTCTGAAATGTCTTTAGATAATAGTAAAGATAATTTAGAAGATTTAAGAAAACCAATTGATAACTATATCAAACCAGAAAACAATTAATAAAATTTATGAAGGGCCTGCTGTGCTAATTTGTGGGCACCTTCATTTTTTTTATCAGAAATCCAATTATTAATAACTAGTTGATATGATATTTGATATTTTTTAATAGCATCAACCTGTGCTTGATAATGTTTTGCATAATTTTTTTCTAAACTCTGATATACAATTTTGCTATCAGTGTAATAGCATATAATCTCTTGACTTGTTTCATCAGCATATTGATTATAAACTAACTCAAAACCTAATTTACAAGCTTCAAATTCGGCTAAATGATTATCTTTAGATTCTAGTGGAAGTTTAATTTGTTGTTGCTTACCATTTTTAATAATTAAAATACCTGCAGCGCTTTTACCAGATAAATTCATAGTTGCTGCATCGGTGTATAATTTAATCATATTAATATCTCCAATCAGAAAGGATGTTTAATACAAATATGATACCGCAAAAAAGAAGTTTTTTATATCAGCCAGATATGCTTAACTCGATTATATATTGGAGTTGGGTGGTTGCTTTATTTTTTATTGGATTAACCTTTTGGCTTGAGGTTACACATTTCCAATGGATCACGTTAATGTTTTTTATCGCTTTTGCTTTCTTTACTTGGTGCGGAATTTTTTTCAGAAAAATTAGTATTAATGATCAAAGTATTGTAGTAAGTACGATTTTAAACCCACAAGGTTCACAAATTAATATTAATGAAATTAGTAATGTAAAATCATCAAAAAGAAAAATATCGTTCGTGTTTAACAACAAAAAGCATGAATATTTGCTTCCATCTAATTCTATTATTGAAATATTGTCGCTAATCAAGTAAATTATTCAGTAAAGGGGAGTAGATTGTTAATGAAAACAGATATTGAAATTTCACAAAATGCTAATCTTGAAAATATAAAAGATGTAGCTAGTCGAATTGGTATTAAAGAAAATGAGCTTGAACAATATGGTAACTATAAAGCTAAGGTAAATTTAGATGAGGGTGACATCCCTAAAAATCATAAATTAATTTTAGTTACTTCAATTAATCCTACTGCAGCTGGTGAAGGAAAAACTACACTAACAATTGGTTTAGGGGATGCATTTAAGCATATTAACCAGAGTTGTGCAATTGCGTTAAGAGAGCCCTCACTAGGTCCTGTAATGGGAATTAAAGGCGGTGCTACTGGTGGTGGATATGCACAAGTTGCACCAATGGAGGATATAAATTTATTCTTTACAGGTGATTTTCCAGCACTTACAGAAGCTCATAATACTTTATCTGCTTTAATTGATAATCATATACAACACGGTAATGAACTAAATCTTGACCCACGACAAATCACTTGGAAAAGGGTCTTAGACATTAACGATCGTGAGCTTAGACAAGTTGTGATTGGTTTAGGCGGTAGAACTTCAGGAACTCCTAGACAAGATGGTTTCGACATAACTGTAGCTAGTGAATTAATGGCTATTTTATGTTTAAGTAAAAATCTATCAGATTTAAAACATCGAATTAGTAAAATTTTAATTGGCTATACCTATGATAAACAACCAGTTACGGTTGAAGATTTAGGCGTAACCGGAGCCTTAACGCTACTATTGAAAGATGCTTTAAAACCCAATTTAGTCCAAACTTTGGAACATACCCCAGCGTTTGTACATGGGGGACCATTTGCTAATATTGCACATGGTTGTAATAGTATTTTAGCCACTAAAGCAGCGCTTAAGTCAGCTGATTATACAATTACTGAAGCAGGATTTGGGGCTGATTTGGGAGGCGAAAAGTTTTTAGACATTACATCCCAAAACATTGGAAAAACCCCAGATTCCATTGTTATTGTAGCTACAGTTAGAGCCTTAAAATTAAATGGCGGTGTTAACAAGAATGAACTAGACACTGAAAATATTGACGCATTAAAACAAGGGGCTGCTAATTTAGGCCGTCATATTGAGAATATGAAACAATATGGTAAACCAGTCGTAGTGGCTATTAATAAATTTGTTAGCGATACGGATACAGAAATTGAAGTTTTAAAATCATATGTAGAAAGTCATCACGTCAAAGGAATTTTAGCTGATGTCTGGGCAAAAGGTGGTGCTGGCGCTATTGATTTAGCTAACGAGTTAGTTAATACTTGTAATAATGAAGATAAATTTAAGCCACTATATGATAAAAATGACGATATTTTGGATAAATTAAACTCAATAGTAACTAAAATATATGGTGGTAGTAAAGTTGAATTGAGTAGTAAAGCGGCACGTCAACTAAAAAACTATCGTAAACGTGGTTGGAATCAATTACCAATATGTGTTGCTAAAAATCAATATTCATTCACTGATGATGCTAAAAAGTTAGGTGCTCCTGACAATTTCACTATTCATGTCAGAGAATTTCAGCCTAAGTTAGGTGCCGGCTTTATCGTTGCATTAACTGGTAAAGTTTTAACTATGCCTGGATTGCCAAGCCATCCAGCAGCATTAGATATGGATATTGATAATAATGGTAAAATAACTGGCTTGTTTTAAGAGGTGATCAGAATTAATGCCAATATTTTTAATTATTTTATGTGTAGCTTTAGTTAGCATAGATCAATTAATTAAGTTTTGGATTGTTAATAATATCGATTTAGGTTCAGTAATTTCTTTTATACCAGGAGTATCGTTAACTTACTTACAAAACACCGGTGCTGCGTGGAGCATGTTAGAAGGTAAACAAATTTTTTTCTACGTAGTTAGTATTATTGCAGTAGTTGCAATAATATACTTTTGGATTAAAACGAAGCATAATTTAATGCTACAGTTAGGACTTTCAGTAGTATTAGCAGGAACCTTAGGTAATTTTATTGACCGCATTGTGCATACTTTTGTAGTTGATATGTTTCAATTAGATTTTATTAATTTTCCAATTTTTAATTTTGCTGATGCATGTTTAACAATTGGCTTTATATTTATTTTCATTGGATTCCTTAAAGAATAAAAATTAGAAACGGATCTTAATATGTTAGAACAAGACAAAACTTTTCAGGTAAAAGAAGAAAATGGTCGTTTAGATAAAGTTATTTCTGAAAATTTGGAAAACGTAAGTCGTTCCAGAGCAAATAGTCTAATTAAAGCAGGCCATGTTTTAGTAAATGGAGAAATCAAAAAACCGAAGTATGATGTTAATATGGATGATCAAATAGAAGTACACATTCCTGAACCTAATACATTAAACGTTAAGCCAGAACAGATTCCTTTAGATATCGTATATGAAGACGACGACGTTTTGGTGGTAAATAAGCCACAAGGGATGGTCGTACATCCCTCACCTGGTCATCCTGATAAAACTTTAGTAAATGCATTACTATACCATACCCCTTTATCTAATATTAATGGAACTTTTCGTCCAGGAATCGTTCATCGAATTGATAAGGATACTTCTGGATTATTAATGGTTGCTAAAAATAATCATGCTCATGAATCATTATCTAATCAGTTAAAAGAAAAAAGTAACATTAGAGAATATATAGCGTTGGTTCATGGTAACATTAAGGAAGACAAAGGGACTATTAATGCGCCAATTGGTCGTTCTGAAAAAGACCGTAAAAAGCAGGCTATAGTGGCTGATGGTCGTAATGCAGTAACACATTTTAAAGTGTTAGAAAGATTTGATGGCCAATATACATTAGTTTCTTGTATTTTAGAAACTGGCCGTACCCATCAAATTAGAGTCCATATGAAATACATTGGTCATCCCTTAGTGGGTGATCCTTTATATGGGCCTAGAAAAACAATTAAAGGTCATGGTCAATTCTTACATGCTATAAAATTAGGCTTTGTACATCCTGTAACACATAAAGAACTAATTTTTGAAGCGCCATTACCAGAAATATTTAAAAAAACAATTAATAATTTGAGAAATAACAAATAAAAATGTATTAAAGGAGCAATAAATATGGGAAAAGTTGTAGTAGATCAAATGGCAATGCAACGTGCATTGACTAGAATTACCTATGAAATAATTGAAAAGAATAAAGGAATTGATAATTTAGTAATTGTAGGAATTAAAACTAGAGGAGTTTATTTAGCTAAGAGAATTGCTAACCGTCTAGAAAAATTAGAACAAAAGCATGTTGATGTAGCTGAAATTGACATAACTAAATATCGTGACGACGTAGACCATTCACAACAAGAAGATCCTAAAGTGCTCGATAACAGTGTTAAGGTTAGTGTAGCTGGTAAAAATGTTATTTTAGTAGATGACGTACTTTATACTGGAAGAACTATAAAGGCTGCCTTTTCAGCTATTTCAGAACTAGGTAGACCTAATAACATTAGATTAGCTGTTTTAGTTGACCGCGGACATCGCGAATTACCAATTAGAGCGGACTTCGTGGGTAAAAATATTCCTACATCTAGAAAAGAAAAAGTCCGTGTCTCAGTTGCAGAAATTGACGACTATGATTCTGTAGAAATCATGGATGATTAATACAAATTAACTTTAAATGAATTAAGGAGATTGGCTGAATAGTAATGACAACTCGTTATTTAATATTAGAAGATGGCGCTTCATATAAGGGTGTTGGCTTTGGATCAGAAGCTACTACAACGGGAGAAGTAATCATAAATTCAAATATGCTTGGATATCAAGAGGTTATTACTAACCAGATATACCATAATCAAATTATTGTTTTTACGCAGCCTTCAATTGGTAATACTGGTATTAATCATAAAAGTTTTGAATCTATCGTAACTAATGCTAAGGGAGTAATTGCTAAGGAATACTCTAATATTTCTACTAATCGATTAGGAAATTTGTCCATAGATAAATTTTTAAAACAAAATAATATTCCAGGAATCGCTGGAATTGATACTCGTGAATTGGCTCGTCATATTAGAATTAAAGGTTCCATGAAAGGTAGTATTGTTGATATAGATGATGAGCACGCCTATGATCAATTAAATGCTTCTGTACTAACTAATCAGCAAGTTGATCAGGTTTCAACTAAGGCGCCTTTCCCAAATCCAGGTGATGGATATAATATTATTTTGATTGATTTTGGCTTAAAGTATAGTATTTTAAGACAACTTTCTGAACGACATTGTAACGTTACAGTTATGCCTTGGAATACTAGTAGCAAAGAAATTATGGACTTAGATCCAGATGGAATTGTACTTTCTACTGGGCCCGGATCGCCTTTGAACCTTCCAGAAAGTGTATTGGAAATGATTCGTACCGTTCAAAAAAATGTTCCTATATTTGGTATGGGGTTAGGGCATGAATTATTTGCATTAGCAAATGGAGCCAAGATTTATCAAATGGATATTGAACATCACGGTAGTAATCATCCTATTAAGCAAATTATTACTAATAAAATTATTTATGCTTCGCAAAGTCAAGGCTATGCAGTTGATCCTAAATCCATCAGCCATGATAACTTAATTGTTACCTATGTTGACTTAATTAATAAAACAGTACAAGGAATTAGGCATCGTGATTATCCTTCTTTCTCAATCCAATTTTCTCCAGATGGTGGTCCTGGACCTATTGATAGTGTTGATTTATATGATGAATTTTTAGAAAACGTTAGCTCACAAAGGAGATAACTCTAAAATGATAGATAACGATATAAAAAAAGTGCTTATTTTAGGTGGTGGACCTTCTAAAATTAGTCAAGAAAATGAATTAGATAATTCATCATTTGAAACGGCACTATTATTAAAACAAAATAACATTCAACCATTTATTGTTGACAACAATCCATTTTCTCTGACTGCTAGCACAATTGATAATGAATATGTATATACGGTAGAAGTAAATTCTAAAAACGTTAAACATATTATTGAAAGCACTCATCCAGACGCTTTAATTGCAACTCTTGGTGGATTGAAGGCTATTAACGTGGCACAAAGCTTAGTGACTAGTGGATTCTTACAAAAGCATAATGTTAAATTGTTAGGATTGAATAATAAAGCACTTAAGATGATTAACAATCCATATCATATAAAAAAAATTATTCGTGCTGTAAGTGAACCGGTGGTTCCTTCAGACATTGTATCTTCTGAACATGAAGCTTTTTCAATTGTTAGAGAGATTGGATTTCCAGTAATTGTTAAATCTATTTCAGCGCATGAGAATACTCATCGTCAGATATGTCAGAATTCAGAGTCACTTTCAGATGCGTTAACAGAAGGATTTGAAAAGTCTTCAGTCGATAAGTGTGCTATTGAAAAAAGTGTCGTAGGATATAAACAAGTTGAAATGGTAGGCTTAAGGGATGCTGACGGTACAAAAATCTTGATTTCAGGATTAGAAGATATTGATCCAGTAGGAATTCACTCGGGAGATTCAATTGTCGTAGCGCCGATTCAGACCCTTACTGACCCTGAATATCAATCACTGAGAAACGCGACCTTTAAAATTATGGAGTTTTTAAAAATTGTTGGATCATGTCATGTGGAATTTGCACTCGATTCAAATGATGGGAATTATTTTATAACTAAGATTAATTTAAACTATAATCGTAATATGGCCTTAGTAGAAAGAGCCACTGGTTATCCGTTACAGTATGTGACAACATTATTATATTTGGGCGTCAATTTAAAATCAGTTGAATTACCGGCTGAGTATCATCGCTTAACCGCTATTATGGAACCTACAATTGACCATGTAGTGGTTAAGATGCCGGTATGGCCATTTGAAAACGTTAAACATGCTGATGAACACTTAAATACTATTATGAAATCAGTTGGTTCAACGATTGGTGTAGGGCGAAGTGTAGAAGAAGCCATGTTAAAAGCATTGAGAAGTTCACAGTTTAGTCCTAAGGATATTTTGCCTAGTATGCGTGATATTTCTAATGATGAATTAATTAGTCAATTAATTCATCCACAAATTAATCGATTTTTGGTTTTGATTGAAGCACTTCGTCGAGGATATCAAGTTGAGGATTTAACAGAGTTAACAAAAATTGATCAATTTTATTTTTATAAATTAAAACAGTTGTTAAATACCGAAGAAAAAATTATAAATTATCCTTTAAAATTAGAAACCATCGAAGCTGCCCATCAAAATGGTTTCGGTGATGGTATGATGTCGGAAACTTGGGATGTACCGATTGATTATATTAAAAAGCTATCTATGCAAGCTAAATCGATTCCAACCTATAAAATGATTGAACCATCAGCTGGAGAATTTGATGAAAACATATTATCATTTTATAGCAGCTATGAGATTGAAAACGAATCTAGTCAGTTTTCTAATAAAACAGCGTTGGTTATTGGACGTGGTGGTAATAAACTAGGGCCTAATACTGCTGCTGATTATTACACTGCAGAAATTTTAATTCAGTTACGTAAAGTGGGTTATAAAACGGTTATTATAAATAACAACCCTAACTCATTATCATTAAATCCCAATTTAAGTGATAAACGATATATTGAACCTATTCAACTGGGAGATATTCTTAATATTATTAGAACTGAAAAGCCGGTAAGAGTATTTGTTCCTGGTAATCGACATTATTTGATGAAAGAAATCAAAAAAGAGCAGAATTTAAATGTTCAAATTTTACCACCTGATCAAGAAACAGGGGTAATTTTACCTAAAAAAGTAACATATGCTCTAAACTTCTTTGTTACTAAGCAAAAAAGTTACTTTATTGCAACTGAAAAGTTAATCAATAATAAATCTAATGGCAACATTGATTTTATAACTAACTATCAAATTCCATTTTTTATCAATAAAGTACAATTATCTAAAGATATTGATATTTCTCAAGAGCAAATTGCTAAATCCAATTGGATTGGTTTAGTACAAATATTGTTTAATAAAGAAAATGGTATTTCAGAATATGTAGGAATTCGTCCGTTGAGACTCACTGAAACTATTTTTATGAGTCATGCAACTGGTATTAATTGGATTCGTGAACTTGTTAAATTCTATACTAATAAACTAGAAACTAATGAATTAGACACTAATATTAAAAATTTGAAGATTAGTAAAGTTTTTAATATGCAAGCTAACTTTCCATTTAAACAGTTACGTGTAAATAAAAAGTATGGTGATAGCTCTCAAGAAGTAGGTGCTAGAATTACTTTTAACGATATTAAATAAAAAAGCAAACCTTTTTATGAAGTGCCTTAAAAAAGTTAGACAATTATTACTAAATTAAATATTTAATTTCATGGAATGATTTCGATATTCA
>NZ_BPLL01000031.1 GCF_019656235.1 Apilactobacillus xinyiensis
ATTGAATATCGAAATCATTCCATGAAATTAAATATTTAATTTAGTAATAATTGTCTAACTTTTTTAAGGCACTTCAGTATGATGTAATCCTTTTTTCATCTACTGAATCTTTTGTTTAGCACTAATTAAGCACAATAGTGAAATAACTAATACACTGATAAAGAAAACGTAAGTAACCAATGGTGAAAAAGCGTTATATAGTAATCCCACCGTAATCGTTCCTACTGGTACTGCAATCATCGCCATACTTGATAGGGTACCATCAACTGTAGCTAACATATCCGGTTCAGTCATTTCAATAATTAGTGCATTAATTTTTGCATTAACTTTGCTAGATAGAAATGCTGAAACAAAAAACAACATTAACATTATCCAATAATTTCTAAGCCACATAAAATTTAAAAACAATAAAATCATAAACAAATTTTGAAAGAATGCCATCAAACGAAATGGCATTTGATCAAGTAACTTTACATTTGTTACGCCACCTAAAACAATCCCAACTAAAAAGGCTATGGTAGCCAATAAAATTTCTACTCCAAAGGACAACGAAGTCAAATGTTCATTAGTCAATAGGAACAAATTCAAAACGGTATCCATACTGGCCCCAATCGCATTCATCAGTAAGATAACTGCTAAAAAGGGTACGATGCGCATCCCAGAAGTTTTGCCGATAATAGCTTGAATGTTTTTCAATACGAAGCCTTTTTTATGCTGTACCTTTACTGGTGGAACCACCGTGTGGATATTGCGATAACCTAACATTAAGATTAGTGCTGCTAACATAAAAGTTAAAGCATTTATATATCCAGCTAAAGCGTAGTTATGTGTCGCACCTAAAATAGCTACACCAATTGCTTGTCCTACCGGTTGCAGTAAAGCCCCTACACTTTGATTTAATCCAATAACTTGCTGGCGATAACTACTGGGAATTTTTTGTTTCATAATTGACAATCTCAAACCACTATTATACGAGCCAATCATATCAGAAAAAATATTAATTAATATAACTACATAGAATACCGCTTCAGTTTGACTATCAATAATGTTAGCTAAAATTATGTACATAGTAGCCTGAATGAACTTAGTTAATACTAGATACTTGCTTTTAGAGTGTGTCATATCCGATACCCGACCAATTATAACTGATAAGACCCCCGGTAAGATACTAGCAATCGATACGATTGTCACCATAAGTTTGGCGTTTGTAAATTCCTTGGCATACATTAACAATACAATATTAAATATACTAATACCAATCGTAGAAAATATGTCACCACCAGTAAGCGTTAAAACTGCTTTGTTTTTTAACATTTTCATTTATTTCAACTCCCTTAATTATTTATAAAACATTTATATAACTATTTATTTTTAATGGTGATAAAATCAATATAATTAGAATGGAGGATTATATAATGAAATTCATAAAATTCAAACATATCTACCTAATATTATTTTTATCTATATTCATACCATTTATGACAACACACATTAACGCATCAACAAATGATAGCAGCAAAAATATAACTTATTCTCAGGCTTACAAATACTTTATAAAAAATACGCCATCAAGTAATGATAAGACGCATCAAATCAGAAAAAATAAAAATAGTTTATTAATTAGTGATCAACATAATAACCATTATCTAGTTAAAAAAATAAATTCTCAAAAGATTTTAATCACACCATTAAATAAAAATAAATATAAAGAAACATTTTTAATCACTAACAAAAAGATAAAAAAATTAAACTTAAGAAAATATAGCCATAAAAATCATTTGAGAATTTATCTATATTCCGGTGGTAAATACAATGGAAATGCATCGGAGCATGGACCTATTAATAAATGATTTAAAAAAGGATAACTTATAAAGTTATCCTTTTTATTTACCATCCTATTTTATTTGAATTATCAGGTAAAGATACTTCATCTTTTTCGACTGCTGTAAAAGCGTCTTCTAGTACTTTCAACGCTTGATCTAATTGTTCATGTGTGATTACCAATGGAGGTTGAAATCTCAAAATATTTCCAGCTAAGGTAACTACTACTACTCCATGATTAAAAGCGTAGTAGATAATTTTAGTTGCTGCATCACTATCAGCCACTTTAGTTTTAGTATCTTTAACAATTTCAATTCCGCCATTTAGTCCCCACATTCGTACATCCCCAATCATTGGATGACGCTGTTGCATTTCTAGGAAACGTTTTTTAGCATATTCTCCATCCACAGCGGATTTTTCTACTAAATGTTCATCTTCAATAACTTTAATCGTTGCTAACGAAGCAGCTGCACAAATAGGATTGCCTGAAGTAGTAAACAAATGCGCAGGCGCCTCTAAGCTCTGCATAATTTCAGTTTTTCCAATGACTGCACTTAGTGGTAATCCAGAAGCTAAAGATTTACCGACTGACATTAAATCTGGTTCAATATTTTGATATTGTTGAATTCCCCACATTTTACCAGTTCGACCTAATCCCTGATTAATTTCATCAACGGCGAATAAAATACCATGCTCACGACAGAATTTATATACTAGTTGCATATACTCATCTGGAGCTTTTACAATTCCGCCATCTCCTTGAATTGGTTCAACTATCACACAAGCTGTTTCATCAGCTGGTAAGAAGGATTCAAATGGTTGTTTAAAAGCTTCAAAACATCGCATGGCAACATCATGTTCCGTTTCACCTGCATGCCGACGATACAAATCTGGATAGGGCACGTGGATTACACCTGGCAACATTGGACCCATTTTTCTAGTCATGTTCAAACTAGTTCCTGATAAAGTCTGCGAACCATAAGTTGAACCATGATATGAACCCATATACGAAACGATATATTGACGATCAGTATAGGCTCTGGCAAATTTAACGATAGCATCATTTGCATCGGAACCCGAGTTACCAAAACTAACCATCTTGGGTGTATCACCCGGGGCAATTTCAGTTAACTTTTTAGCTAAATCAATTCCTGGAACATGATGAAAATATGCCGGTGTATAATGAATTAACTTTTTAGCTTGCGCTGCAATTGCTTCAACGACTTTTGCATGTGTATGACCAACGTTAATAGCTGATGCACTAGCTAATAAATCAATATAGTCATTACCATCAACGTCGGATAGTATTGCTCCATGCGCATGATCAATCACTAAATCATAGTAGTTAATGCGAGAAGCATGTGCATAATAATTATTTTCTTTGTCTACTAGTTTGGTAGCTTTTGTTAATTTATGAATAAAAATCACCGACCTATTTCATTACGTTATTGTTGTTGATTTTAAATTTTATTAATCCTTAGTTGAAACTTTAGCATTGGAATGTCTGATTCCATAAGCGAAGTAGATAACCATTCCAAATACGAACCAACCAAGTGAATAAATTTTAGCTTGTGAATCTAGTCCCCAGAAAACCCCCAATGAACCTAGAAAACCTAAAGCTGGTAAAACAGGGTAGAAGGGCATTTTGAATTTAGGAGTAGGCAAGTCTTTACCTTCACGTCGACGAAGGGCATAAATACCTACTGAAACGAACATAAAAGCAATTAAAGTTCCAGCTGAAATTAGTTGTGCTAAAAAGGCAAATGGGAAGAATGCACCTAGCAAAATTCCAATAATTGTTAATACTACCAAAGCACGATTAGGTAAGTTATGTTTTAGTTGACCTAATGATTTAGGTAGTAATCCGTCACGTCCAAATGAGTATAGCAATCTGGAACCTGCAAGCATCATTCCAATCAAGGCTGTGAACATTCCTATAACTGCTACAGATTGAACGATTGTAGCAATCATCGCATGTCCACTATTACGTAGTGCCCAACCAACTGGTTCAGCATTGTTCGCATAGTTAGTGTAGTGGAACATTCCAACTAGCACTAATGAAACTGCTACGAACAATACTACCGCAATAATTAATGAACCAAGGATTCCTCTAGGCATTGTTTTACCTGGATTCTTAGCTTCAGCAGAGTTAGCAGCGATGGAGTCAAATCCAATGTATGCTAAGAAAATTTCAGAAACCCCAGCATAGATACCTTGCCAACCACCAAATGCTGAACCATCTGGATTAACATGGTATTTAGGGATGAAAGGTACGTAGTTGCTAGCTTTAATAGCAGTAAACCCAATTACAATAAAAGTTAGAACTGCTAAAACTTTTAAAACTACTAAGGTGTTTTCTACACGAGCAGTTTGTGAAGCCCCTTTAGCAAGTAGTAAGGCTACCATTACAATAATAATCAATACAAATGCATCGACTAATCCACCATTAGAACCAGTAGAAGCACTTGCTAAACTATTGGGAAGTTTAATGCCTAACGGAGCAATTAATCCTTGAAAGTTAGCAGATAATCCAGACGCTACGAACGCCACGGCAATAAAATACTCTGCTAATAATGCCCAGCCGGCAATCCAGCCCCAAAATTCTCCAAACACTACGTTGATCCATGAATATGCAGAACCAGCAAATGGCATTGCCGAAGACATTTCAGCATACGCAAAGGCAACGATTCCAGCAACGATAGCGGCGACTAAGAATGATAACGCTACGGCAGGGCCAGCATGTTGTGCTGCCACCACTCCCGGTAAAGTGAAAATTGCAGTTGATACAATTGTTCCGACCCCTAAAGCAAGAAAGTCCTTAGTAGTTAAACTTCTTACTAAATGTGAATCTTTATTTTGATAGACATTCGGGTCTTCCTTTCTAAACATTTTATCGGTCAAACGACTCATAAACATCACTCCTATTTCGTCACTTTTATCAAATTTTAATATGTAAACAACATAATAATATTTGAATTTATGTAATATTAACGTATTTTAAATGAGAATGTCAATATATTTTCTAATCTTTTTCTAATGTAAGTCATATTATGTATATAATACATATAGCATTCTTTTAGTTATATAATGAAGATAAATGAACATACACATTTTAAATTAAAAAAAGATTAAAATAAGTGTTGACTTTAATTAAAAACATTGTATGATATTAGACAAGTTAATAAATACAGAAAATAAACAAGATAATCAGGAGAGTAATCATTATTAGACGGTTCAGAAAATCTATGTATTGCTGTGAGTAGATCGACTCGAATATGACGAATATGGCCTGTGATTTGGCACTGTTGATATTTAAACAGTGATGGGGTGGCAACCATTATTAATTGCACACGTTTGTTTACAGACGTTAAGTGAGGGTAATAGTGTAAGCTATTATCAAATTAGAATGGTACCACGGAACTCCGTTTCTAGATTAAGTCTAGGGACGGAGTTTTTTTATTTTCTAAATTTATAAATATATATTAAAGGAGCGATTTTTTATGAAAAAAATCACAAAGATTATTGTTGGAATTAGTATTTTATTGTTATTACCATTAACCGTTTTAACTGGTTGTGGCAGCTCTAGTAAAACTATCAAGGTCGGTATCATGGGTGGTGATAAACGTATTTGGCAACCAATTGCTCAAGAATTAAAACATAAGGGCATTAATTTACAATTAGTTTCATTTTCCGATTATTCACAACCTAATGCAGCTCTACAAAATCATGAAATTGATCTAAATTCATTTCAACATGAGGCCTTTTTAGATAATTGGAACAAGGCCCATCACTCAAACATCGTTTCAATTGGTAAAACTTTCTTCTCACCATTAGCACTTTATTCCACCAAAGTTAAAAACATTCAAGATTTGAAAAAGGGAGCTTCAATTGCATTACCTAATGATCCAACTAATGAAGGTCGTGCTTTATACCTATTGAAGAGTGCCGGTTTAATTACGCTAAAGAACACACCGCTACCAACTGTTAAAGATGTTACTTCTAATAAATTAAACTTGAAACTGAATCCTTTAAATGCAGCGCAAACTCCACGTGCATTAAGTGATCAAGATGGCGCAATTGTAAATGCTGGATATGCATTAGATGCTAAATTAAATGCCAAAGATGTTATTTACAAAGAAAAAGTAAATAAAGATTCCGCACCCTACATTAACTTAATTGCCACTAATAAGGACGAAAAGAACAAAAAAGAGTATCAAGAAATCGTTAAAGCATATCAATCAGCAGCTAACAAAAAACGTATTGCTGAAGTATATAAAGGTCAATACATCCCTGCATGGGACGCGAAATGGTAATAAAGGAGGAATTTTAAATGCCTCAAATTAGTTTAAAGAATATTAACATTACTTTTAAACAAAAAGACAAAGTGTTAGAAGCAGTTAAAAACGTTTCATTAGATATTCAAAAGGGGGATATCTATGGCATCGTTGGTTACTCGGGAGCTGGAAAAAGCACTCTAGTGCGAGTTATTAATCGCCTACAAGTTCCCACCAAAGGTCAAGTTATTGTAGAAAATCAAAATGTTAATCAATTAAAAGGACGTAAATTACGCGATTTAAGACATAAAGTTGGATTCATTTTCCAGCATTTTAACCTTATGAATTCCAGAACGATTGCCGAAAACGTCTATTATCCAATGTTCAATACTGAGACTAAGAATCGCAAAGCTCGCGTCCAAAAGTTAATTAGGCTAGTCGGCCTACAAGGCAAAGAAAATGCCTATCCAGCACAGTTATCCGGTGGGCAAAAGCAACGTGTCGCGATTGCACGGGCGTTAGCTAACAATCCTAGCATCTTAGTTAGTGATGAAGCCACTAGTGCTTTGGACCCTAAAACCACCCAAGAAATCTTACAATTGTTGAAAAAAATCAACCAAGAGTTGGGCGTTACCATCGTATTAATTACCCATGAGATGGATGTAGTAAAAACATTATGTAATAAAGTTGCTGTAATGAATGCTGGACAAGTTGTAGAAAAAAATAACATTTTAAACATCTTTAGCAATCCTAAAAACGAACTGACTAAAGATTTTATCAACACAACTAACAACTCTACTAATGCAATTGAAACGCTTAGTCAACAAACTAAATTTCAAGAGCTATCAAAAACCAATCGACTATTTCAGTTAACCTATTTAGGTGAATCAGCTGAGCATCCCTTCATTATCGATCTATATAATCGCTTTGGTATTTCAGCCAGTATTATCTATGGCAATATCGAATTTATTCAAGGTACTCCACTAGGTAATTTGATTATTACTATCGATGGTCAACTAAACCGTATTGAAGAAATTAAACAATATTTAGCTGACAATCAAATTAGCCTTAATGAAATTGATTTTTCAAAAATTAAATAGCAAAGGAGGTTCAATCTATGAATTTAATAGCCAAATATTTACCAAATGTTGCTAACTCTATTCCAGATTTTATCCAAGCCACCTGGGAAACCCTATATATGACCATTTTGACCGCTATCGTAGGTGGACTGATTGGCCTAATCGTTGGTGTCTTATTAGTCGTTACCGGTCCCGATGGGATTGCTCAAAATAAACCTTTTTATAATATATTAGATAAAGTCGTGAACCTGTTTCGTTCAATTCCATTTATTGTATTACTAGCAGTAATTGCACCATTTACCAGAATCGTAGTAGGAACTGCCATTGGTACTACTGCTGCAATTGTGCCACTAATCATTGCTGTGATTCCTTTTTATGCTCGACAAATTCAAAATGCCTTACTAGATGTGGATTATGGAATTGTCGAAGCAGCTGCCGCAATGGGTTCATCTAAATTTGGTATTATTTTTCGAGTTTATTTAAAAGAAGGGTTATCACAAATCATTCGTTCATCAGTCTTAACTTTAATCAGTTTAATTGGTTTAACTGCCATGGCCGGAACAGTTGGCGGTGGTGGCCTTGGTAATTTAGCTGTAATGATTGGTTATGAACGTTTTCAAAACGACGTTACTTTCGTATCACTAATTCTCATTTTAATTCTAGTGTTTATTATTCAAATAGTCGGTGATATTTTAGCTAAAGCGACTGATCATGAAAACTTTAATTAATAAGGGATGCATTTAATATGGATAAACAGCAAAAATTAGATATTTTAAAACAATTAGTTAATATTAAAACCGTCGCAGCTAATGAAGCTGAACTTACCAGGTATCTAAGTCAATTGCTCAATCAGTATGGTATCAAAAATAAAATAATCCCCCAATTTGATAACCGTAGTAATTTAGTTGCAGAAATTGGGCATAACCATGGTCATAAGTTAGCTTTTGCCGGTCATGCTGATACTGTTCATGAAGGCGATATTAGCGCTTGGGACACTGACCCTTTCACAGCAACTGTCAAGGGCAATAATTTATATGGCCGCGGAGTCACCGATATGAAAGCTGGCTTAGCGGCAATGACGATTGCTATGATTGAGTTACATGAAGAACAAGTTAACTTAAGTGGCAGTTTAAAACTATTAGTTACGATCTCAGAAGAGCTAACTCAGGGTGGGGCTAACTATTTATCTAAATTAGGCTACGTTAACGATTTAGATGCAGTTATTCTAGGTGAACCCACTGGTTTTGGAGTAGAACAAGATAATCAACACTATTTAGTGAATGCTCATAAAGGAGCTTTGATATACACAGTCGAAAGCTTTGGTAAAGCGGCCCACAGTTCAACTCCTGATAAAGGTATCAACGCCATTGATCAATTAATCGAATACCGCAACGCCGAACGACAATTATTTACAAAATTTCAAACTAGGGATGATGAGTTAGGCACAACCATTTATACCCCCGACGTGTTTCATGGTGGTCAACAAGTTAATTCCATCCCAGATTATGCATATCAACAGGTGATGGTACGAACAATTCCCCAGTTACCTAATCAGCAGATTATAGATGATTTACAATCTTTAGTAGATGCTTTTAATGCTAATGATATTAATAAGCAATTAAAATTAACGGTTAATTTTAGTGGAAATCCTGTTAAAACCAGTCCTAAAGCTGCAATTATTAAAATTAGTCAAAACGTTTTACAAGCATTCACGAATGATTGTTGTCCCATTAAGGCGCTATCAATAGGCACCGATGCATCCCAATTTACGCAGCAAAATCCTAATCTTGATGCACTCGTGCTTGGCCCAGGTAATAATACCGCACATCAAACTAATGAGTATATTGATATAGCATCTTATTTAGAATTTATTGATATTTATAAAAAAATTACCATAAAGTATTTGATATAAAATCGTGATCTATAAAAATTTGTTATAGTTGAAAATAGATTAACATCATAAGAGATAATAAAAAATATAATTAAAATTAAAAAACAGTTTGTCTAAAAAAGATAAACTGTTTTTTTCGCTTTACACATTTTAAAAACTGTAGTAAGGTACACATTGTAAAAAATGATAAGGAGTAAAAAATAAATGAAAAACTTTTTCCCTAATTTAAAAGTTGCTGATATATTGTTAACTAAAAATTTAGATAATCAAACGAGTCAAATCAATAAAAATTTAACTGGAAATCAAGTTATAATTTTATTTTATTTAGATGATCATAAAAACGAGATTACTAAACAAGTTGACATAGAAAAAAACCTAAACATTAGTCATTCTACAACTAGAGGAACCGTAAAAAGACTAATTAAATCTGGTTTTGTAAAAACTAGTCCTATCCCAGAAGATAAAAGACAAGTTCAAGTAGTTTTAACTCAACAAGGTCAACAACTATTATCGAAAAATCAATCAAAATTAGAAAAAATTTTGTCTGATACCTTAGCTAAAGCCGCTAAAGGTTTAAACGATAAAGACATTGATGATTTACAAAGAATTACCAGTCAAATCATTAAAAATTTAAAATAAAGGAGCTTAGTTAATTATGAATACTGATATTAAAGGTAATAGCTACAATCGTACCATATTAATGGGACTTTTCTTAGCTGGATCATTTATTGGCTTGTTATCAGAAACTTTCCTAAATAATGCTTTAGTAACTATCATGGACAGCTTTCAAATTGGACAAGCAATGGCTCAATGGTTGTCCACAGGCTTTTTGTTGGTAGTGGGTTTAATGATTCCAATTTCATCATGGGTTTTTAACAATTTTAATACTCGATTTAATTACATTGGGATGTTATTTATTTTCTTAGTTGGTTCGATTGTAAGTGCTTGCGCTATTAATTTTCCTATGCTGCTAATTGGACGATTGATTCAAGCAATCGCTGCTGGTTCTATGATGCCCTTCGTACAAAATATTATGTTAGTAATGTTTCCACCCGAAAAACGTGGAATGGCATTAGGATTAACGGGGTTAGTTGTTGGTTTAGGACCAGCCATTGGACCTTCGTTAGCGGGAATTATTTTACAGCATTACAGTTGGCACATGTTATTTATCATCCCGGCTGTGGCTACAGTTATAGTTATTGTTTTAGCTTTAATCTTTGCGCGTGATTTAATTCACACTCGAAAAACTAAACTTGATTGGCTATCCTTCATGGAATCAGTTATCGGTTTTGGATCTGTTTTATATGTACTATCTAAAGTCGGTGAACAAGGAAAAATTTCTTTCAGTAGCATCGTACTAGTCTTAGTGGGAATTTTAATGTTATTCCTATTTATACATCGTCAAAATAACATTGATAATCCATTAGTAAATATGAACATTTTTAAAAATCATAATTTTAATCTTAATACCATACTAAGTACTTTAAGTAATATCGCATTAGTAGGAATTGAATTAATTTTACCGCTTTACTTACAAAATGTTACTCAAGTTTCAGCTTTAGAAACTGGTTTAGTAATGTTACCTGGTGCTATCGCAATGGGAATTTGTAACGTTCTAGCTGGTGGACTCTACGATAAAGTTGGTGTTCGTAAAGTTTCATTGATTGGTTTCTTTATTTTATTAACTGGAACCATCCCCATGCTTTTCTTCAACGCCCATACCAACATCATTTTGATTGCTATCGTATATGCATACCGTTTAACTGGAGTGGCATTCATTATGATGAATACTTTCACTGATGGTATTAACTCATTGCCTAATGAACTAAGCGCTGATGGTAATGCTGTATCTTCAACTGTTCGTCAAGTTGGTGGTTCAGTAGGGACCGCTTTATCAATGCTAATTGTAACTTTAATCGTGGGTAATAATACTTTAGAACACACATCTATCAGTACGCTTAGCAATGGTTATCATTCAGCTTTCATTTTCATGCTATTAATTGCTATCGCTGGATTTGGATTATCTTTAAAACTAAAACGAAATAAATAAAAGAGAGAGTTCTTGATTAACCAAGAACTCTTTTTTATATATAAATAAATTAAATAATGTTAAGCTTAAGCCGTTGAAAGAAGGGCGAAAATAAGTTGAAAAAATTAGTCAAAATAGAATATGCATTGCTATTGATAATGTTGTTATTTCTATATTTTTATAAATATAACTTTTCATGGATTTGGTTAGTCGTATTAATATTAGTTCCCGACATTAGTGCAATTGGATATTTAATTAATACAAAAATTGGAGCATACACTTATAACGCAGTGCATAGTTTTATTTTTCCAACGATAATCTTAATTATGTTTTTATTATTAAATCAGGATATATCTTTTTGGCTACTAATTTGGTTCATGCATATACTTATGGATCGTAGTTTAGGATATGGCCTAAAGTATACCGACAATTTCAAACACACTAATATTGATCGTATGGACAATTAATATCCTATAAAAAATCTCGTAGCATACCGTTATGGGATTTTTTGTTTTTAACTTAAAACGTTGTTTATTTCAAAGAAAGATAACTAATTGTCTAAAAACATGCAAATATAATGATTCATTATATATGTAACACCCTATGTAACACGATGGTTGCTTGTCATAACAACCTTTTTCATTTAAATTAATACTCATAAATGAAGGAGGATGTATATGAATTTAGCTAGCAAAATTAAAACCCAACGTGAAAAAGTTGGAATGAGTCAAAGTGAACTAGCACAGAAATTACACGTTACGCGTCAAACTGTATCAAGGTGGGAAAACGACCAAACTATTCCTAATCTAGATACTTTAAATGACATTAGTGATGAATTGGAAATTTCTTTGGATGAATTGTTAAAAAACGACAATCTCAAAACAATTGGATCAATTAGTAAAGATGTTAAATTAAAGAAACGTTATAAACTATGGTTCATAATTAGTTCATCATTTATTGGATTATTTATAGTTTTTTTATTGTTGTTAAGTTGGGGAAGATATAATAACAACGATTTATTGAACCGTGTAAATCCATTTATTCCATATCATTATGGATATGCTGTATTACCCGAAAAAATACCTACTAAAAATATAAAGGGTACCGTAACTTATACTAATGGAAAAAAAGTAAAACAAAACATTGCTTTTCCCCAACCAATTACAGCTCAAGTTACCCATTCACCTTTTGGTGACAGTGAATGGCTTACTTTTTCAGTGGGTGAAATCCCCAAAAGAGGGATGAACTACGCATATGTAGAATATAAGGGCTCTTATGTTAGACGTGCTCGTTTAATAAGTCGCGATGAAATTCCACAAATGATAAGGGATAACGTAGGTCCTAAATACTATGATAAAGACTTTGATACTAAAACAAATAATCCATTCAAGTAAAAAAGATTACCAATTAAACTTGGTAATCTTTTTTATTATTTTCCTATTTGACTGATATAATCTGGTTTATCGTAATTATAAGAATAGTTGTGCTTAATCTTATTTCGATTCCAAACTTCAAAATAACCTGAGTTATAGTATGATTTCATAACTCTTTTACCATGTATTCTTTGTCTTGATAACCAGTATTCAGAACTAGATGTAGCGTGACTAGTTCCTGTATAAAATGAATAAACATTCTTCTTACCGTTCAAATTAGTAATGTTTAAATTATTATTTTTTAAACTATAGCTATATGCATGTAGAGTGTTTTCAAAATACATATATAAGTTAACAGAATGCTTATTTACGACTATTTTACTCCATTTATTTTTACCAGCGTAATTATACCAAGCTCCTCTTAATTCAGTTAGGGTAGTATGGTTGTTAACATATTTAGCACTAGCATTTTCCTCTAAGCCAACAAAAGTTAGCATTATAGAAAATACGATCAAAAAACTAATCAAATATTTATTACGCAAAGTATTTCACTCCTAAGATTATTTAACTCTGTTGAACTTCAAACTTCCATCTGCATCTGGATTAGAAACATATAGATTACTATTTTTATCTAATTCACCATTTAAAGTTGTTTTATTGCCATCAGCAGAAAAAGTCATGGTGATTTTGTCTTTTGATTGTTTGTACTTACCATTAACCGTTACACTATCTTTAGACATTGATACTTTATTATTGCTTTGAATGTTTAAAGTTTCACCATGCTTGTCTTTATACTTACCTTGATATGATTTTCCACAAGCAGTTAACAATAATGATAAAGATAAACAAGCCATAGCTAATGTTATGTATTTCTTGATTTTCAATATATTTCCCCCTAAATAAAATAATTTAACTTAAATAGTTTAACATAGTTTAAAACTAAATCATAACTCTTTTATATATGCATTATTTTTAAATTATGTTAGATATAATTTTTATAATAAAAAGGGTGGTTTTAAAGAAATTAACCTTTTGGAAATTTACTTAATAAATTACTTCAAAGTTATAATCTTCTATGCTTGATTTAATAATTCATTAATCGCATAATGGTTTGATATAACCACACTAAAATTTAAATCAAAACATTAGGAGATGAATTTTTAATTGGTTTCAAGTAAAGTTAATTGGAAACAAAATCTTAACGTGTTATGGTTTGGAACCTTTGTAGTGGGGATTGGTTTTAGTTGTATCAGTCCTTTTATTGCCTTATTCATTGGACAAATGGGGCACTATAATGAAACTGAAACTTCAATTTATAGTGGTTTGGCATTTGCGGCACCATTCGTAATTAAAATGATTGTTTCGCCATTATGGGGATATCTAGCTGACCGTTACGGACGTAAGCCCATGTTACTACGAGCATCTCTCGGAATGGCTATCGTTATTGGTTCTATGAGCTTAGTAACTAACGCTTGGCAATTAATTATTTTAAGACTGCTACAAGGTGTTTTTGCTGGATTTATCAGCAATGCAAATGCTTTAATTGCTGCTGAAACCCCTAAGGAACATATTGGACATGCTTCGGGTAAATTATCCACTGGTAATGTTTCTGGAACGCTAATTGGGCCCATGGTGGGTGGAATTATTGCTGAAATATTTGGTTATCGTTATACTTTTGTAATTACCGGAATTACAATGGCCATCGCATTTGTATTAACTATCTTTTTTGTTCATGAAAACTTTGAACCAGTAAAAACTCAAAGTAATCATAAACAACCACATTTTCTTAGTGGAATTGATACAGCTCCTATTTTAATGGGCATGTTTTTAACTACCTTATTCGTGCAAGCTACTAACAATTCAATTTCACCGATTCTGAGTTTATACGTTCGTCAATTAGATCCCACTTCACATAATATCGCCTTAGTATCCGGGATTATTCAAGCACTAAATGGGGTTGCTATGATTTTGGTAGCGCCACTATTCGGGCGTTTAGGTGATAAAATTGGTTCTCATAAGATTTTGATGTTCGGTGTATTATTTTCAATGTTGCCATTTTTCATAACCATTTTTGTACAAAATGTTTGGCAACTAGGTGCCATGCGCTTATTAGTAGGAATTTCCGATGCAGCTTTATTACCAGCAGTACAAGCTTTACTGGCTACATACAGTCCTAAAGAACGAATTAGCCAAGTCTTTAGCTGGAATCAAAGTTTTCAAGCTGCCGGTAATGTTTCAGGTCCAATGATTGGATCAGCCGTAGTATTGGTGGGTGGATATCGTGGTGTATTTGCCGCTACTACGGTTATCGCTTTAATCAATTTTTTATGCCTACACAAAACGACTAAAACTATTAAATAACACAAAAAAACCGTTTAGAAAATTTCTAAACGGTTTTTATTATTAAAACTTCAAGAAGCCTTGACGTTTTAACGCTGGTAAAATTCCCTTTCGAACTGGACTCTGCTTTAAGTCATGCATTAAATGATGCGTAAAACTTTCCTCACGTGCACCATGTTTACGATTAGCATAATAGGCATGTACTTGATTATCATAGTTAGTTAATTCATTATAGTCGATTTGGTCATTATACTCATTTTCATAATGAATAATTTCAGAAGTGATTCGCGGCTTAATTTCAGGATTCTCATCTGGGTAGCCCAATGCTAATCCTAAAACTGGAAAGGTCAATTCTGGCAATTTAAAAGTATCAATAATTTTATCAACATTATTATAAATACTCCCCATAATAACGCCACCCAAGCCCATACTTTCCGCAGCTGTTAGCATTGATTGTAAAGCTAAGTCGACATCATGAATACTGGCCAATAATTTATCTGTGGAATGTAAATTCATAGTATCAACATTTGGATCAATATGTTTTAAGATTTGTGAGTTACGGTGTTGATCCGCAACAAATAGAAAATAATGACCAGCATTTTTAACTAAGTCATAAGTCGTTACATCCGCAATAACCTGCAGTTTTGCTGGGTCAGTAACACTAATTACACTAAACTGTTGCTCAAATTGACTAGTTGAAGCTTGCTGTGCAGCTTGCAACAGTTGACTAATTTGATGATTAGTTAATTTTTTATCTTGATAATTTCTAATCGAACGATGATTAAACAATGTATCTAATACTTGATTTTCCAAAACTATCACCCTTATTTGTTATTTTGGTAAGATATTAACATAAATCAGTTAATTTATTTTAAAATATGCACATAAAAAAGGTAAACCTAAATTAGGTTTACCTTTTAAATTATTTAATTAAATCATATAGTACATTTGACATGTTTGTAGTAGTTTGCAAACCCGTCAATCTATTCATAATTTTTCCATCTTTCATTAATAAGAAAGTTGGAATACTAGATATATCATGTTCATTAGCAACTTCATTATTTTTATCAATGTTCACTGATAAAAATTTAATGTCATTAAAATCATTATTATCAATAACTTTTTCCATAACCGAATCCATCATTAAACAAGGTGGACACCAATCAGCTCTAAAATCTACTAAAACATATCCATTACTAGTGTGTTCTTTAAAGTTTTCATCATTTATTTCTATAAATTTATTCATAACTATATTCCTCAATTTTCATATTTGTTAACAATATTTTTAATTTCGTTTTTCATATTTTGCATGAAATAATCAGAATTGCAACAATTTTTAGCAATTAATTGTGTGCCTTGAACTGCTATAAAAAAATGTTGTGCAATGCTATGACTCGTCTTTTCCGAAAAACCAAAATTAAGTAACTGATCTGAAATCCATTTAATATTTTGCTTAAAAAAGTCATTTACTAGCGTTATTAACTGTTTGCCTAAACCAAAAGACTCAAGGGCTAACATTGAACATAAACAAATACAATTATCATTTTTTAAATTGTTTGCATAAAGTTCACAATAATTATTCAAAATATTTTCTAAATTATTATCACTAGAATTAGTATTTAAGCGAACAAAAAAATCTTTTGAGTAGTATGACAAAACAGCTGAAACTAGTTCTTCTTTTTGTGAAAAGTAATAAAATATACTTGCTTTTTTAATACCCACGATTTCAGCGACATCTGAGAAGCTAAAGCCATTAAAACCTCTCTGTTGAATCAGTTTCATTGATGCTTTTATAATTTTGGTTTTAGTATTTTCTTTGACTGTCATATATGATTAATCCACCTTAATTATCTTATTCTGGAAGTCACTCCTCCATCTACAGGCAAAATAACTCCTGTTGTCCAAGCAGATTCATCACTGGCCAAGAATAAAATAGCATTAGCAACATCTATCGGTTGACCATTTCTACCTAGTGGATGAAAATCATTAAACGAATTTAGCACCTTGCTAACTTCATCTTTTGATAAGAAATTATTATAGATTGGAGTTTCTACCACTGAAGGGGCTACCGCGTTTACTCTAATTTGATCTTTAGCAAATTCTAAAGCCATATTTTTAGTTAAAGCATGTCTAGCTGCCATAGCAGCAGAGTAAATAGCAGAAGGGGTAGCTTCTACCGGATTTAATGCCCACATTGAACCAGTATTGATGATAACTCCTTTACCAGCTTTTTTCATTTCAGGAATTACTGCTTGTGAAGGATAAACTGTTCCTTTAACTATAGTATCTAAATATGATTGAATATCATCTGGTTGATAATTCAAAAAATCAGTAGGAACAAATTTTCCAGTATTATTTACAAGTATATCAACCGAACCAAATAATTCAATTGCTTTTTTTACTAGCTTTTTGGAAGTATCAGGTAATGAAATATCTCCACTCACATAAGAAACTTTTTTACCAGATGGATCAATATCATTTACAGCAGTTTGTAGCTTTTTATCATTACGACCGTTAATAATAACGTTGGCACCAAATTTTACAAATAATTCAGCAGCTTTTTTACCTATACCGGATCCGCCTCCAGTTATAATTACAGTTTTATTTACAAATTTCATTTAAAACATCTCCTTAATTAATTTATGAAACTTATTCTACCTATCGGTAGGTAGAATGTCAACAAAAAAACTTCAAAATTTATAAAATGTGATTTGAACCCTTTAATAATAGCGATTTATAAATAATAAAAAAGCTACCTTAGAAAAAATTCCTAGGTAGCATTTTTTTACTTTAAGCTATGAATATAACTATCTGCCAGTTTCTCCATTACTTTTTGCCAGTCATTATCGGCTGCCACAAAGTACTCATCTAACAATGCAATTTGCTCTTGATTGATTTGTTCATTTAAACGTTGACCTTCAGTTGTAAGATTTAAAATTTTAATTCGTTTATCAACTGAAGATTTGCTTTCGGTAATTAAATTGCGACTAATTAAATCACGCAAACTAACATTTGCTGCTTGTTTAGAAATGTTTAATAAATTCAAAATATCCTTAATGCTAACATTGTCCAATGCATAAATAATGTATAACATTCGGTGCTGATTTTTAGTTAGATCATATTTTTTTAAATCAATCATTGCCGCAAATTGTTGATATGCAAAGAAAATCGTTGATAATTTTTTTTCGTTATTCAAAATTCTACTCCTTTTTACGTCAATTTAGTTGACCTTTTATTTTATACAGTATATACTACTTAACATAGGTCAACAAAGTTTACCTAATTTAAATTTGAAGGGAATGTGTAAACATGTCTGAATATACTGTATCAGATTATTTATTGGATGTAATTAAACATTTAGGTGAAGATGAAATTTTTGGAGTTCCTGGTGATTATAACCTTCAATTCCTAGATCACATCACTCATCGTAATGACATGCAATGGATTGGTAATGCTAATGAATTAAATGCATCTTATGTTGCTGATGGTTATGCACGTGAAAAAGGAATGGCCACTTTTGTAACTACTTTTGGAGTAGGGGAATTAAGTGGTATTAATGGACTATCTGGAAGCATCGCTGAACATGTTCCCATCTTAGAAATTGTGGGCGCACCAACTAATAAAGTTCAAAACAATGGTGCTTTAGTTCATCACACTTTAGGTGACCATGAATTCAAACGCTTTGAAGCTGCCCATGAACAATTAGGTATAAAAGTAACCCGTTTAAACGCTAACAATGCAATCAATCAAATCAATGAAACACTTCAATATATTTATTATACTAAAAAACCAGCATACATGATTTTACCTAGTGATTTAGTAAATATGCCAGTTAATCCTGCCATTAAAGCTAACATTAGTGAATTGTTTGTAGAACATAGCTTTAATGTAGACCATGCTGTGCAAAAACTCAGCCAAGCAATCGAAAAAGCTAAGCAACCAGTTATCGTAGTGGGACATGAAATTGACCGTTTTAATTTAGGTCAAGCAGTTGAAAGTTTTTCTTTGAACAATAATCTTCCCGTCGTTGACTTAGGGCTTGGTAAAGGGGCTATTGATGAAACTTTTGCTAATTTTGTAGGAACTTATAATGGTTCCATTTCTGATGATGCAATTAATAACTTTGTTAAATCAGCTGATAGTATTATCCTAATGGGAACTAAATTAACTGATTCTGTAACTGGTGGATTTACACAACAATTTGATCCTAGCCAAACCATTACCATCAGTGCTAATGGTAGTGACATTTACGGTGAAACCATTATTGGTGAAACTGATTTTGTCAGCATCATCAACAAACTAGCAGATACAAAGTTAAATCATACGTGGGATAAAGTTGAAACTCCTAAATTAAGCCAAAAGGTTAGTGCTAGTGACAATGCATTAACTCAAGCCTTTTATAATCAAGCAATGCAAAACTTTATTCAAGGTAACAATACCTTAGTAGCTGAACAAGGAACTTCATTTTTCGGTTTAGCTAGTCAACCACTAGCTAAAGGGGCTAACTTTATTGGTCAACCACTATGGGGATCAATTGGATATGCTTTCCCAGCAGCCTTAGGAAGTCAAATTGCTAATCCTAATCGTCGTACGGTATTATCTACTGGTGAAGGTTCACTACAATTAACGATTCAAGAATTCGGTTTAGCTTTCCGTGAGCAAATCAAACCCGTTATTTTCATTATTGAAAACAGTGGCTATACTGTTGAAAGAGTAATTCATGGAATGAATGAATCATATAATGACGTACCTAAGTTAAGATATGACTTAATTCCTCAAGCTTTTGGTGCTAATGATGATGAATATGATTTTATTAATGTTAATACGGAAAAAGAATTAATTAATGCTATGGATAAAGCTAATCAAGAAATTGATAAATTAGTTGTTGTGCAAGTTAACATGGGGATGAAAGATGCTCCAGAACAATTAATGAAAACCGCAAAATTATTCGAAAAACAAAACCAAGGTTAATAAAAAGCCATTCCCAATAATTGGGAATGGCTTTTTTGTGAAAAAATTAACTAAATATAAAGAATGTTAATTATTAAATAAATAAAGATTATAAACTATTAATATACATAAATGAAACTATAATGAGAGTATGTAGTTAAATTATTCACAAAAGCTATATAATTATATCCACGGGGAGATGTTTTCTTATGTCAATTAAAAATAAAAAGTTGCTTATGGCAGGTGGAATAGCATTCTTATCTATGTCATTAGGAACTTTTATCGCTAGCAATCGTGACTATATTATTTTTGCTGATTCTATAAATGATAGTAAAACATCAAGTGCGGGTAATGTTGATCAAAACAACCAAACCACTCAGGCAAATACCAAAGTTGAAAATGATAATAAAGATAGTTCAGAACAACAAGCGATTAAATTGGATAATTCTGACCCACAACAAAAAACTAGCTCCCAAGAAAATAAAAATAATGCCAACAATAATAATATAAATACTAAAAATGATAGCTTAGAAAGTAGTAAATTAGCTACTAACACAGTACAAATACCCGCAAATGATTCATCCGTTTCTAATGAAAAAATAGTGGATTCAAGTAACAATGCTGCTGATAATTCGCAAACTGTACATCCAGTTAATGGTTCGTATAAAGATTACGAAAATATTCATCAAGATATTCAACCTCGAACTCAAGTTAATGAGCCTGAAAAAGATACGGACAATATTAATGGTAAATGGGGAACTGCCGATTGGACTTATAATAACCAACACAAAATTGTAGATATTAGTGGCGGTGAAGTTGATAATTCAATTAATGCACCTTGGAATAGTAACACTGAAATTCAAAATGATGTTCAACAAATTAATTTTAACGATAAATTAAAACTACCGGCTGACTGTGGTGGACTATTTGCCAATCTTCCAAACCTGCAATCACTAAATAATAGTAATAATTTAGATACATCTAACGTTACTAATATGCGTAGTATGTTTGCCAATGATCGTAGATTATCAACATTAGACGTTTCAAGTTGGGATACATCTAACGTTAAAAATATGAGTTACATGTTTTTCTCAGTTGACGACTTGTCTAACTTAAATGTTGGGGGTAATTTTGGTAAAAATGCCAGCAATGTTAATGATATGAGCTATATGTTCAACGGTCTGATATCAATTAATCATATTGATGGTCTGAATCAGTTAAATACTAAATCAGTTAAAAATATGGAATATATGTTTAACGGTGACTACAATATGCAGTCCATTGATTTGAGTAATTTCAATACCAGTCAGGTTAATAATATGGACTACATGTTTGGTTACAATATTAGTTTGAAGAAATTAGACCTAGGTAGTTTTGATACGACAAATGTAAATAGCATGAATGGGATGTTGAGCAATACGTTAGGTGTACTAGTAAGTGATGAACAAGGTAATCTATACTATATGCCTGGTATTCAAGAATTAAAATTAGGTCAATTAACTAAGTTATCTAATAATGCTAGTTTAAATGAAATCGTGCCAAAAGATGTTAATAATGAAAATAATAAATATAGTGGAAAATGGATTATCAACGGTAATAATAACGGAAATAAATACACTTCAGCAGAATTAACTAGTGGAAAAGTTCCATCCGGAACTTATGTGTGGCAAAATGACTTAACTAACATAAAAGCCAAAGACACTTCAATTGTGGCCGGACCTAAATCAACATGGAATTTTAAAGATAATTTTATTAATGCTACTGATATGTATGGTAATCCTTTAGATTTAAATAATTTAACTACATCCGGTAACGCAGATTTAAGTAAAGTAGGAACTTATAGTGTAATTTATAGTTATAAAAATGCTGCCGGTGAAACTATTGATCAATCCGCAAATGTTAATGTTATAAATAGTAAAGCTGATATTGAAACAAAAAATACTTCCTTATATGTAAATAACATTTGGAATCCACAAAGTAACTTATCATCCGTTAAAGACATGTATGGAAACCCCATTGATTCATCTTTAGTTAAACACATTGGTACAGTAAATACTAATAAAGTCGGTAGCTATCAAGTCACATATGAATATACAGATGATGTTGGTAATGTTTTTTATAAAACAGCTACCATCAAGGTTATAGATAATATAGAATTTAATCAACCTAACACAATCTTGGAAACCAATCCAATTACTTACTTTAAAGTTATGAAAATAAACCCAACTTTTAGTGAAAAATTTAACTACTATGAAGTATCTTACGCACCTAATGCAATAGATTTCCAACTTAAAAATGGTAAGATATTAAGTGCAAAAGAATACACGCGTGTCTATCAACAAAAAAGAGTTAAAAAAGTTAAAGTAGTAAGCAAAAATGGAGTATATACTTATAACAATGTTAATTTTAATCAAAGTATCCGTTTAAATCACATAAAATATGGATCAATATTAAAAGTTAAAGATATTGCACACCTAAATAATGACATAACTAGATATATTCTTGACAATGGGCAATATATAACTACTAACAAAAGTTTTGTTAACGTAGTGGAAAGTTAATCTAAAATACATCAACATTTAAAGCCATTCCTAATAATTAGGAATGGCTTTTTTGCTAAATATTAATATTTACTTATGTATCAAGCTAATTTAACATTATATTCTAATAAAAGTGTTACCATATATTATATTAATTTACTTTAAAGGGTGCGGTTATTTAATATGATTATATGTGTAACTAGTATTTATTCGTTCTTCACTTTTTTATTTAGTTTACTAAAACTTAAAAAGGAATTTCTACATTTAACTGTTGGATTGGGCTTCATTAGTTTATTTACAGTCGTAATTGTTTCAATTGTAACTCAATATACATATCAATATACTAGCTTTTTGTTGTTGCTATTAGCTTGTTTGCTAATTATACAAACAGTTTCTAACATATTAATTTTTGAACATAAGCCTACGATAGTACATGCTATTTTTAAATATCTTTTTCATTTAATACTATTGGTATCAGTTTTATTTTCAATGACTACAATTTAAAAAAGTGTATCCATAATGAAGTGCCTTAAAAAAGTTAGACAATTATTACTAAATTAAATATTTAATTTCATGGAATGATTTCGATATTC
>NZ_BPLL01000032.1 GCF_019656235.1 Apilactobacillus xinyiensis
TGAATATCGAAATCATTCCATGAAATTAAATATTTAATTTAGTAATAATTGTCTAACTTTTTTAAGGCACTTCAAAAATCGGGGGCTTTTTTATTTTACCTAAATGTTTTGGTAGAGGTTTTATGCTAAAATGTATCTTAGTATTCAGGGGGTTGAATTTTAATGTCGAATGTAAACGATAATCAACGATTTAAGGCTAAAATTGGAAATAAAAATTATACTTTTGTTGGAAAAAGTTCTTTTGAACATATGAAAACAGTTACTGATTTAATGAACAATCAGTTAGAACAAATAAAAGACCTTTCTCCCAGCATTAGTAATGAAGATGCATCTATTTTGTTAGCTTTTAATGCAATATCTGATCAATTGAAAATGCAAAAAAAATTGAATAAAATGACTGAAAATAATGATGATAAGGAAAATAAAGAATGATTTTAACGCTACTAATATGGGTTATATTAATTTTTTGTTTTATTAGGGGATATAAATTAGGCTTAGTTCAAGAGTTAATAATTTTGATAGGTTATTTAATTTCTTGGGTAGTGTCTTTAATTTATGCCGATGATCTTACTAACTTAATTCACATAGATAAAATCACCTCTAATCATGTATTGTCCAATTCAATTAGTTTTTTTATTATTTTTATTATCATGTTTATGATAGTTAAATGGGTTAAAAAATTTTTTAAAATTGTAAAGGTGATTCCACTAGTAAGAAACATTGATGCATTATTGGGCTCAATTGTGTCTATGTTTATGGCTTACATGACAATCTTTTTGATTTTAAATTTTTTGTTATTATTAAATATCTCCAACTTTAAAATTCAGTATAGTAAATCTAAGACAGCAAGCTTTATAGTTAACAAAACTCCTATTTTATCGCATGAGTTATACCAAAAATGGTTCCAATAATTAAATTATGATGGGGGAGAAATAATTTGAATAGTAAAGTTTTTGACACTTTAGAATATGCAAAAGTGAAAAAAAAAATACAGAAATATTTGACTACTAATAGTGGTGCTAATGAACTTAAAACATTGTTGCCAAGTTCTGATAAAAAAGTTGTTGAAAAATCACTAGATGAAACTGACGATGGTTTTAAGATTATACGTTTAAACTTAGCGATGCCAATTCCAAGAATTAGTGATATAACTTCATTTATGAAAAGATTACGTATTGATGGAATTCTAAGTAGCACTGAGCTTTCTAAAATAAAAGTTCTACTATCTTCCGTTAATGATTTGAATCGCTTTTTTATGAATTTGAAAGATGAAAAAGTTGAATTTAAATATTTGTATAAAGTTATCAATGATTTTCAACTAATGCCTTCAATCGCTCAAAGCTTAGCCTCTTCAATTGATGATAGTGGGAAAATATTGGACGATGCCTCGAGTGAATTGAGAGTAATTAGAAGACAAATTAAAGCTACAGAGGACACTATTCGTTCTAAGATGAACGGTACAATTAAACACCAAGCTAATAAATTAAGTGAAAGCATTATTACAATTCGTGATGGTAGATTTGTTGTTCCAGTTAAAGCAGAGTATAAGCAAAGTTTTGGTGGGATTGTACATGATCAAAGTGCTTCTGGACAAACACTTTATATGGAGCCAGCTAACGTTGTAGAATCTAATAACGATTTAAGACGTTATCAAATTACTCAAAAACAAGAAGAACGAAAAGTTTTGTTTAGACTTTCCAACATGCTAAGACCATATGAAAATGAAATTATAGATAATTTTAAAATATTAGGACACTTAGATTTAATTAATGCTAAAGCTATGTATGCAAGAGATTTAAAGGCCACTAAACCAGTCATATCTACTGATTGTTTTGTTAATTTAAAACAGGCTCGACATCCATTGATTGACCAGTCTAAGGTAGTCGCTAATGACATATCTTTAGGTAGAAAATATAAAACTGTAATTATCACTGGTCCTAATACAGGTGGTAAAACTATTACTTTAAAAACTTTAGGATTATTGCAATTAATGAGTCAATCTGGATTGTTCATACCAGTTTCTGAGGAGTCTAATATTGCTGTTTTTGATGATGTCTTTGCGGATATTGGTGACGATCAATCGATTGAACAAAATTTGAGTACATTTTCTTCACACATGGATAATATTGTTAACATTTTACATTCTATAACTGAGAAAAGTTTAGTTCTACTTGATGAATTAGGAGCAGGGACTGATCCTAATGAAGGAGCAGCCTTGGCAATGTCAATATTGGATTATATTGGCTCAGTTGATAGTACAGTAATGTCTACCACACATTATCCAGAGTTAAAGGCTTATGCTTATAATCGTAAAAGTACAATTAATGCTTCAATGGAATTTAACGTTGATAGTTTAGCCCCAACTTACCATTTGTTAATGGGAATTCCAGGACAAAGTAATGGGTTGAATATCGCTGAAAGATTAGGAATTAATGAAAGCATAATTAATGAAGCTAGATCTTTAACTAGTCAGGATAGCCAAGATTTAAATAATATGATTGTGGAATTAACTAATCAAACTAAAAAAGCTCGTGAAGACTATGAATTTATTCATAATCAACTTTTAGATTCAGAAAAATTACATCAAGAATTATCTGAAAAAGTATCTAAGTTTTATAGTCAAAGAGATAATCTAGTACGAAAGGCTAAAGAAGATGCTAATGAAATTGCATTGGACGCTAAAAATAAAGCTGACGCAATCATTAAAGATCTACATGAAAAACAAGCTAATTTAGGACAGGCTAGTTTTAAAGAAAATGAACTTATTAATGCACAAGGCCAGTTAAATTCTTTAACTTATGACATTAATTTGAAAAACAACAAAGTATTGAAAAAAGAAAAAGCAAAACACGATTTCCATAAGGGTGATGATGTTTTAGTTAAATCATATGGCCAACGTGGGGTACTTATTTCTAATTCTGGAAAAGATGAATGGATTGTTCAAATGGGCATCTTAAAAATGAAGATTAATACTGCAGATTTAGAAATTGTTAAAAATGATGATAGTAATAATCAAAGTAAATATACTCGAGTTAAAAGAACTAAATCTTCAGGAATGTCAACACAACTAGATTTAAGAGGACATCGTTATGACGATGCTATGCAAGAAGTTGATAGATATTTGGACGCAGCTATTTTAGCTGGATATCCATCGGTAACAATTATTCATGGTAAGGGTACTGGTGCTCTTCGTAAGGGTGTTAATAAGTTATTGAGTAAAGATCGAAGAGTTAAAAGTTATAATTATTCTCCTGCAAACGCGGGTGGAGATGGCTCTACAGTGGTAACTTTTTAGTTTTAAACCATAATAGTTGCAAGTTTTATTTATGCTGATATACTTACTTTTAGTAAATGAAAATAAGGAGTGATATTAATGGTTTCAGAAACAACAGATAAAACTTTTGAAAATGATACTAGTAAAGGTATTACTTTAACTGATTTCTGGGCTACTTGGTGTGGACCTTGTAGAATGCAATCTCCAGTAGTTGATGAATTAGCTGAAGAAATGAGCGATAAAGTTACTTTTAATAAAATGGATATTGACAAAAACCCAGAAACTCCTCAAAAATTAGGCATTATGAGTATACCAACATTACTTGTGAAAAAAGATGGGGAAATAGTTAAGAGTATTGTTGGATATCATAGTAAAGAACAATTAGCATCTATTTTAAATAATTTATAATAATAAAAAATGCATTAACTTTTAAGTTAATGCATTTTTTATTTGTTTATGATTTCAAAATCGTTTTCTTCACTTTGAGTATTAGAAGGTTGCTTTTGATCCATATGGACTCTTATTAAAACTACACCATTTTTATCTTCTTTTGGATTCATTTCTGCTTCAGCAACTACACCCATTTGTTGTTCAGTTATTTGTGCTAGAAAACCAGCTTCAAACATAAAGTCAGCATCAGAATCGTTTTTAATGCGTTTATCTACAACTTTGCCGCTTAAGTTCCATTGAACGCAGTTTGTACTTTCTGATTTTAGTTCTAAAATACCTAAACCGGTTTGCTTGAAAAAGATAATTAAATCTAATGCATCTTTTATTTTAAATTTACGAGCCATTTTTTTGCCGGCCCAATACATTATATTATGATTATCTTTACCCAATAAATCTTTGATTAGTTCATCTCTTAGAAAAAGTTCACCCCAAAAATCCTTAGTATCATCGTCTTTTATAACAGATTGATATAATTTTTCACTCATAACTAAATAACTCCAATTCATTAAATTGCTTATTACAATTATACATTTAATATTTGGAATATAAACAATATATAATTAATTTTTATATAATTATTGTTTCAAAATTAACATTAGCAGTATAATATAATTTCAAGCTGTTTTAGAAAGAAGGTTAAACATTGGATAATCGTGCAATTGGTTTTATGGATTCAGGTGTGGGTGGTCTAACTGTTATGAAAGAAGTTCAAAAAGAATTACCAAATGAAAATATGATATATTTTGGTGATGAATTAAGACTTCCATACGGTGAAAAAACAATTGAAGAAATTCAAAGTTATTCTCTACAAATTGCTAAATTTTTCTTGAAAAACAATGTAAAATTAATGGTAATTGCTTGTAATACAGCCACAGCTCGTTCTTTAGATATGCTGCAAGGTTTGTTACCAATTCCAGTTATTGGTGTTATAAAACCAGGTAGTAAGTTAGCTGTGAATAGCACTAAAAATAAAAAAATTGGAGTTATTGCTACCAGTAGTACAATTAATAGTAATTCGTATAAAAATACTATTAATAAGATTGATAAAGAAATTCATGTTTACAGTTTAGCTTGTCCTGAATTTGTTACAATGGTGGAAAATGAAAATTATAATGATTTTGAACATCAAGATAAAGTAAAATCTATTTTAAAGCCTATTATAAATTATAATATTGATACTTTGGTTTTGGGATGTACTCATTTTCCTATTATGAAAACATTGATTCAAAATGCTATGGGTAAACATGTTTTATTGGTTGATCCAGGTTTAGCTGTTACTCAAAGTGTCGAAGATGTTTTAAAAGACAATAGAATAAAAAATGATTCTAATAAAAAAGGTATTACTAAATTTTTTACTACAGGAAATGCAAGCTCATTTAGAAGAATTGCTGAAGACTGGTTAGATTATTCTGTTAACGTTTCAAGTATATCAATCAATCAATTGGAGGATTTGTAATCATGGGAAAAACTTTAATATTTGCCACAAATAATGATAATAAGGCTAGAGAATTTCAAGAAATGTTTAATCCATTAGGCATACATGTGAAAACTTTAAAAGATTTTCCCAATGCTAAAAGTGTATCTGAAGATGGCGATTCTTTTGAAGAAAACGCAACTTTAAAAGCTTTAAATTTACATAAACAAACACACTTGCCAGTGATTGCTGATGATTCAGGTTTGCAAGTTTTTTCATTAAATGGTGCTCCAGGAATCTATTCAGCACGCTATGCAGGAGATCATGATGATGATGCTAACAATCAAAAACTCTTAAAAGAATTATCTGATAAATCTAATCGAGATGCTCGATTCGTAACATGCTTAGTTTTAATTACACGAGATAATAGCAAGATTGTTGTACATGGATATTTAAATGGACAAATAACACATGAGCCAGTTGGATTTAATGGTTTTGGATATGACCCATTGTTTTACGTTCCTGAAAAGTGTAAAACGTTAGCTGAAATGAGCGATGATGAAAAAAACAATTTAAGCCATCGCGGAAATGCTTTGAACAAAATGTTGAACATTATTGAAAATAATTTTTTGAATTAATCTACTAATAATTGTAATGCTTTTTTTAAAATGCTATTCTTAACATAGAATACAAAAGGAGGGGTTGTTTATGACTGGTGGAGAGGTAGCTGCTTTACTAGCAGCTTTAGCTTTTATTGTTTTGGTTATTTTCTTATGTATGTTTATAAAAAAATTAATAAGAAACCTAGAAGAAATGGAAAGAACTATCAAATCAATATCAAGTGATGTGGATATGATTTCTAAGCAAGCCGAAAACGTACTAGCTAGTTCTAACACTTTGATAAAAGACATAGATGATAAACTTAACATAATTAATCCAGTATTTGATGCAGCAGCAGAAGTGGGACAGAGTGTTTCTGAATTTAATACTGCTACGCATGACTTTACAAGTAAATTCCGTAATCGTAACAAGACTTCTTTATTAACAAGATTTATTCCCATGGGAAGAAAAAATAAACGAAAATAGATATTTTACTAGGAGGTTTTTTTAATGGGTAAGAGTGGATTTTTATTAGGATTTGTTTCTGGAGTAGCAGCAACAGCTTATGCTGCATATCAAAAAATGAACGATGATCAAAAACAAAATTTAGTTAATAACACAAAGCAAATGGTTAATGATGTTAAAAACAGAGCTGTAGATTACACATTTTATGCTAGAGATTCATTTGACGATTTAAAAGATAAAGTTAGTGATAAAACTGATGAAGTAAAAGATACACTTTATAGTGCGGCTGATAAGGCTACTGACAAAGTAGATGATTATGCTGATAATAAAACTACACAATTCCACCAAGCAGCTGATAATTTAAGAAATGATTTAAAAGATGACAATGAAAAAGAAGAAGACATTGTCATTGATGGTGGATTTATACATCAAAATGCTGAAAATAAATAAAGTTTACTAGAAAAGAGATTGAATTTAATTCAATCTCTTTTTTTGTTTCTTGTTAATTAATATCTCTTCTGCTATATTAATTAAATGTAAGCGTTATACTAATTAAAATATTTAAGAAAGGACTCCAGTTTTATGAATAAACAGAATGTAACTATCTATGATGTTGCTAGAGAGTCTGGAGTTTCTATGGCAACTGTTTCTAGAGTTGTAAATGGAACATCCAACGTTAGACCTTCAACCAAAAAGAAGGTTATGGATGTTATTGATAAATTAAACTATAGACCTAACGAGGTAGCTCGAGGACTCGCTAGTAAAAGAACTACTACCGTTGGTGTTATCATTCCTGATGTGACTAATAATTATTTTGCATCATTGGCTCGAGGAATTGATGACATTGCTGCTATGTATAAATACAACATAATTTTAGCTAATTCAGATGGTAAGGAACAAAAAGAATTAAAGGTAATTAATACTTTGCTTTCTAAGCAAGTTGATGGAATTATATTTATGGGAAATGAAATTACTCCACTAATTAGAAAAAGTTTTAAAAATGCTAATATTCCCATTGTATTAGCAGGGTCAGTGGATTCTAAAAAAACGGTTCCAAGTGTAAATATAGATTATAAAAAAGCTATTGAAAATGTTACTTGTGAGTTAATTAAACATAATAATAATAAAATAGCTTTTGTTTCAGGTGATTTAAGACATTCTATCAATGCTGATCATCGATTAAAAGGATATTGTGAAGCTTTAAAGAAAAATAATTTGAAATATAACAGTGATTATGTGTTTGAAACTAATGAGAGCTATAAAGATGGTTATTCAATAGGTAAAGATATTTTTAATAAAAATATTGAAGCAGCTGTTGTAACAGATGATAGTTTAGCAGCTGGAATTTTAAATTGGATGAATGATCATAATGTTTCAATACCTAATCAATTTGAAATTATTACTAGTAATGATACACAAATTGCTGATATGATGCGACCTAAAATGAGTTCTATTACTCAACCTCTATATGATATTGGGGCTGTAGCTATGCGCTTGTTAACTAAAATTATGAATGGTGATATTGATGATGGTTACAAAGAACATGATATTTTACTTCAATATGGAGTGATTAACAGGGAAACCACTAAAAAATAGGAGATGATATTTTTTTATGATTGATGATAATAATCAAGAAATGACTCGATCTAAAAAATTTAAAAAAATTAATACCCCTGGTAAACATAAATTTTCTGTTTTTATGCTAATTATTTTTTTATTTGTATTTGTTTCAACTTTTACTTTTAAGCACAATTTGATAAATAAAGATGCTATTAACAAGGAACAAGTAACGAATGAAGTGGAAAAGCATATTAATTCTAATTATCAGAAGTATTTAACTCAACAGGGAATTAACGAAAATATACTTAGTAAAAGTTATATAGCTGACATAGTAGATATTGAAGTGGATAATATTTATACTCATGGAAGCTTAGAATTAACTACAAGGCAAGTTCAACCTACAGTGAATCAAGCGATTAGTAATGAGAATAGTAAAACGGCATTTAAAATACCTAATAACCCTAGTATTAACAAATACATTAGTAGACTTATAGTTAAGGGTTTTAATGAATATATTAATACTAGTGATAATCAAGAATTATTGATTAAATTTAAAACATTCCAGAAATGGTTGAATATCTCAATTATTTTAAGCGCATGTTTGGTGATTATAATTTTAATTTATTCACTATTTAGAGGATATTTTATTCACTTGATTAAATGGTCTTTGCTTTTAACTGCAATCTGTTTATTTATAGTTTATTTCACTTCTAATATTATAAATACATCGATGCCTATGATTTTAAAATATATTTCTTCAACGCATCTAGCTAGTTTTTATAACGATATGTGTTTTTATGGTTTAGTTTCTTTGATCACTAGTTTGTTATTATTTGTGATGCATAAATTTGTAAAGCCTTGATTATCAATATTCATATTGCTATAATTAAATCTGTTTGCAACTAAAAAGATAAGAAAATGAGAGGAGTGCTGAGATCATGTCAGGACATTCAAAATGGCATAACATTCAAGGTCGTAAAGGTGCCCAAGATAAAAAGCGTGGTAAAATTTTCCAAAAAATATCTCGTGACTTATATCAAGCCGCAAAAGCTGGGGGTCCAGAACCAGATGGTAATCCTCAACTTCGTTTGGTAATGGAAAAAGCTCGTGCAGCTAACATGCCTAAAGACAACGTACAACGTGCAATTGATAAAGCATCTGGTCTTGGTGGTGCTAAATATGATGAAATTACTTATGAAGGCTATGGACCTGGTGGTACTGCAATCATGGTTTCTTGTTTAACTGATAACAAGAACCGTACAGCTGCTGCTGTTCGTTCTGCTTTTACTCATCATGGGGGATCATTAGGTGCTAATGGTTCTGTTTCTTACATGTTTGATCGTAAAGGATACATTGTTATCTTACGTGATGGTTTAGATACTGATGAAGATAGCATGTTAATGGATGCTTTAGATGCAGGTGCTGAAGATATGAAAGCTACTGAAGATCAATTTGAAATCTTCACAGCTCCTTCAGACATGACTAGCGTAAGGGATGCATTACAAGATAAATATACTTTAGATACATCTGAAGTAAAAATGTTCCCTGAAACAATTACTGAAGTACCAGGTGACAAAGTTTCTCAATACACAGGATTAATCGATGAATTAGATGAAAACGATGATGTCCAAGATGTTTATGAAGCAGCTAAGTTACCAGAAGATGCTGAATAATTTTATTTAAAAAAGACTTGTAATTATTTTTAATTACAAGTCTTTTTTTAGTCTTATTTAATTACATATTTCGTATTTAAGTTTAGGAGGTGAAAAATTATTGAAAATTTATTTAATCAAATATTAAAAGCAGCCTATACTAGAAAAGTCTCGGATATTTATATATTACCAAAAGATAACTATTACGAAATTAAATTTAGAGGACCTACTTTTAATGAATTTTATAATAGTATGATTAATAAAGACGCACAACAATTAATTAATTTTTGCAAGTATACTGCTAATATGTCTGTAAGTGAACACCGTAGGCCACAAATGGGATCTGGTTTACAAAAAATTAACAGTGAAAATGTTTATTTAAGGTTTTCATCAGTTGGTGACTTCCGGCATCGTGATTCCATGGTTATTAGAATTTTATATAAATCTGTAGATTGCAAATATTATGATAAAAGTAATAACCCAATAGAACTTTTAAAACATCAATGTTTATCTAAAGGCATAGTTATTTTTGCGGGACCTACTGGTTCAGGTAAAACCACTTCGATTTATAATTTAGCTAAACATTATGGTAAAAATAAAATGGTAATGACTATTGAAGATCCTATTGAAATTCATGAAGAAGATTTTTTACAATTACAAGTTAATGCTAGTTCTAACATGAAATATGATGATTTACTTAAAGTAGGTTTGCGGAATCGACCAGATATATTTATAGTGGGCGAAATTAGAGACGAATATACCGCTGAAGTTGCAACTAAAGCAGCATTAAGTGGACATTTAGTTTTAAGTACTGTACATGCCAATAATCATAATGGAGTTATTAAAAGGCTTTTAAAATTAGGTATTAACGAGGATTATTTAAAATATGCTATTAATGCAGTAGTTTATCAAAACTTAATTTCGGATGTAGAAAATAAATTGTACTTACTAGCTACGGTTGCTACCAATGAAGATTTATTTAATAATCAAAGATCTGATGAACATTACAATATAGAATGGAACCAAAAATTAGATGAACTTTTACAAAATAAAAGGATTAGTACAAAGATTTATAACGAGACGATTTTATAATCATAAAATGAGCTTGTTTGAGCAAGCATATTTATTTAAAAAACTAAACGAGTTATTGTTGGTTGGTTTTTCAATAAGTGAAGCCATTGATTTTTTGTGCAAAATTGGTAAAAATTCTAAGTTAAATTTAGTTAAGTTAGGTATGAGTAATGGCTATTCATTTAGTTATAGTATTAGAAAATTAATTAACAATAATTTTTATAATCAACTATTGGTTAGTGAGAAAAATGGATCGCTAATTGAAACCTTAAATAGTTTAGGTGCTTTCACGAAAGCTTTAAATAATTATAATAAAAAACTCAAGAGTATATTAGTTTATCCATCAATTCTATCAGTAATGTTAGTTTTAGTAGTGTTTCTAATTAGTAACGTGATAATTCCACAAATGAATTCTGTGGATTCATATTTACTTTCACCAGTAAGTAGTTTGTGGGGAATTGCTGTAATTTTGATATTTATTATCGTTTTAATTAGCGGCCTTTATTATTTGTTAGAACGAATCAATCCGATAAATAAAGTAACTTTGATAACTAAGATACCTTTTTTAGGGAATGTTTATCTTAAATATTTGTCATATCAATTATCAATTAATCTAAGTTTATTTTTGAATAGTGGCTTAGATATTCGAAATATTATAGTTGTTATAAAGAAATTTGAAAAAAATACTATTGTATATCAATTAGCAGTGCTTTTAGATAATCATTTAAATAATGGCAAATCATATGTAGAATTTATTCATAAATATAATTTTATTCCTAATGAATATATTATTTTTATAAATCAAGGATTGTCTAATGTTGAACTTGCTAGACAATTTGAGGCTTTTGCTGATTTATCCTTTGAAAATATGGATAAAAAAATAAATCGTTTAATAAATGCTGTTCAACCATTAATTTTTTTAATAATTGGAATAGTCATTATTATCACTTACTTAAGCATATTATTGCCAGTTTATCAATCTATGAAAGGAATTTAATTTAATTGCATAAAAATAAACCAGCCTTTACTTTAATTGAAATGACAGTAGTTTTATTTATCATTTCATTACTAATACTTATTATCGTACCTAATTTATCATCACAGAAAAGCAAAGCTAATAAAATACATGCTAATGCAATGACTTTGGTTATTCAAAATCAAATTGACTCCTATTTAGACGATAAAGATGGAAAAGTAGATTATTCGAGTTTGCAAAATGATGGTTATTTAACTGAAAAGCAAGTAAAAAGCGCTAAACAAATGGGGCTTAGTATTAGAGATAATAAAGTTGTGAATGAAAAATAAAAAGTTAGCATTTACTTTATCAGAAACTATGATTACACTTTTAGTGACTTCTATAATAGTTAGTTTAATATTCTATTTTTCGCAAATAGATTTTACTAAATATCCAACTAATGCTTTTTTTAATAGTTTTCATAAAGAGTGGATACAAAATCAATCATTATCAAAACAAAATAAATTTAGTACTCAAGTTATAATTAATCGAAATGACCGGAAAGTTTATTTTATTAATCGATTAAAAAAAACTAGTTTAATTATTCCTAAAGGTTTAAACACATATAGTTCTATTGCTTTGAAAATAAATGCTAATGGATATACTAAACCTGGTACAATTTATTGGTATTCCAACGCCAATAAAACATATAAGCAAACTTTTCAAATGGGATGGGGAATATATCATATTAAAGAACAAAATGGCGTTTACAATCATTGATTCTATTTTAGCTTTATGTATTTTATCAACAGGATTATTGATATATTTTGATGCGATAAGTTATATTAATAATAAAACTGCTAAAAGTAGGGAGACTTTAGTTGAAAGCAGAAAGCAATATGAAAAAGTATGCAATAAAAAATAAATCAGGTTTCACTTTAATAGAGACATTATTGTCTCTATTTATTTTTTCTATTTTATCTTTAATAATAATTTCTGTGATAAGAATGAATATCAGTATCGCTAAACATCACAACTATACATCTGATTTTTATGTTTTTATTGATAATTTAGAATCTAATAAATTAAATTTTGAAGTTTCGGACGTATCATCAAATGATTTAGAATTAATTTCTAATCATAAAAAATATAATCTTTCAAAATATAAGAGTATGTTACGTTTTACCAATGAAAATAATCAAGGATATTTGCCCATGTTGGACAATGTAGTTAGTGTCCAATTTTCTAATTATAAAAATAAGGTGTTGATTAGAGTGATTTTTGATAATCATCAAGTATGTCAGGCTTATCTATTAAATAAGGGGTATAAATAATGTCAATATCTAAAAAGGGCTCGGCCACTTTTATTACAATTTTATTTTTATTACTTTTAACCTGGATGTTATATTATCGTTTATTGGATTGTAATAATGAGATCGAAACTAACAAGATTTTAGTAGAGAAGTATAATCATAAAACTAAATAATTTATTTTTTAGTATCTTGAATTTATTAATAAATTTCTGGTAATATGAGAGTAGTTATTATCTAATAAAATTAAAGGAGCTGAGTCTGCTGGCTGTAGAAAATATTGAGAATATATTTAAAGTATTAGATCAATCAAACACTTTATTAAAAAATAGTTTACAATTTTCGTATATGGATGCTTTCATTGAAACTTGTAATAACTTACTTGATGGTAAGGTTATGGTTGAAGATAACAAGCCTGATAATAACACAGTTAATAAACTAGATGAGTTGTATTCTAAAATTGACGTTAATACATTAGATAGTGAAACGGTTAGAAAAGTTATCCAGATGGTCATGATTAAGGCCATTACTCAAGATAAAATACAAGCTAATCATCAGATTACTCCTGATACCATAGCTTTTATAATTGGATATATTGTTACTAGAATATTTGAAAATTATAAGAGTTTAAGTATTCTAGACTTAGCAGCTGGAACTGGTAATTTGTTAACTGCTATCATGAATCAATTGCATACAGCTTTAAAAATTGATGTTAAAGGTGTTGGAATAGATAACGATGATTCAATGTTATCTATTGCTAATATTAATGCTCAATTGCAAAACAAACATGATGCACTTGAGTTGATTCACCAAGATTCTATCAATAATTTATTAGTAAATGATGTTGACTTAGTTGTTTCTGATTTACCAGTTGGATATTATCCAATTGATGAAAATGTGAAAAACTATCAAACTAAAGCTTCAAATGGTCATTCTTATGCTCACCATTTGCTAATAGAGCAAGGTATGAATCATGTTAAACAAGGCGGATTTGGAATATTTCTTGTACCAAGTAACATTTTTGAAACTAAAGAAGCTAAGGGTTTATTAAAATGGATACAAGATTCTGCTTATTTCCAAGGTTTATTAAATCTTCCTAAAGATATTTTTCAGGACAATAAAGCGCAAAAAGCAATTTTAATTTTACAAAAACATGGTAATCAAGCTAAACAGGTTGATCAAGTTATGATTGGGGAATTTCCATCTTTTAAAAATACTAAAGATTTTCAACGTTTTATTGCTGAAATCGTACAATGGGAAGAGAAAGATTTACTGTCAAATCATAAATAACTAAGGAGAGTTAAATAATTATGGAAAAATCAATTGCAATAAATGCAGGTAGTTCAACTTTAAAATTTAAGTTATTTGAAATGCCATCAGAAAAATTAATTTCTAGTGGTACTATTGATCGTATTGGATTAACTAAATCAGATGTATCCATTAAATACGGTGATGGTCAAAAATTTCATAAAACTATGGATATTAAAAATCATGAAGAAGCTATCAAATTAGTTTTAGATAAACTATTAAGTTTAGATATTATTAAGGATTATAATGAAATTACAGGTGTTGGTCACCGTGTAGTTGCTGGTGGAGAATACTTTACTGATTCAACAATTATTGATGATGATGTTTTACAAAAACTAGAAGATTTATCTGAATTAGCACCATTACACGAACCAGCTAATATTCTAGGAATTAAGGCTTTTAAACATATTCTACCTAATGTTATTAGTGTTGCTGTGTTTGATACTTCATTCCATACTTCTATGCCTGAAGAAAACTATATGTATGCATTGCCATACAAATACTATCGTGAATACAAAGCACGTAAGTATGGAGCTCATGGAACTAGTTATAGATACGTTTCAAGTAGAGCAGCAGCCATGTTAGGCAAGCCACTAGAAGATTTAAAATTAGTTGTAATGCACTTAGGTGCCGGAGCTTCTATTTGTGCTATTGATCATGGCAAGTCATTGGATACTTCAATGGGCTTTACACCATTAACTGGAATTATGATGGCAACTCGTTCAGGAGATGTTGATCCATCCTTACTTTCATACATTATGGAAAAAGATGGCATTTCAAATATGAGTGATATGATTAATACACTAAATAAAAAATCTGGTTTACTAGGTGTTTCTGAAGTTTCAGCTGATATGCGTGATTTGGAAGCTGTTCAAGATAGTAATCATCAAGCAGAACTTGCTAGAAATATGTACATGAATCGTATCGTTAGATATGTTGGTCAATATGTTGCTGAAATGAACGGTGTAGATGCAGTTGTATTCACTGCCGGTGTTGGTGAAAATGATATTGGAATTAGACAAGAAGTAGCTGATAAGTTGAGTTACTTTGGCATCGCTGTTGATCCTGAAAAGAATCATATTCGTGGTGTTGAAAGAGATATCAGTACTGAAGATGCAACTACTAAGACTTTATTAATTCCTACTAACGAAGAGTTAATGATTGTTAGAGATATTGAAAGATTAAAGAAATATTAAATGTTATCTTTGAATGATATGCAATTGTGCATGTCATTTTTTTCATTTTAAAATGAAAAAAAATCATCTTAACTGTAAAAAGTTGAATAAACGTTATTCTATTGCTCAATAACGTTATAAAAGTTTATTAGCATTATTAAACATTTATCTTTTTTAAATATATAATGGTTTCATAGAGTAACTTTAAGGAGGTTTTAGAATGTCTGAAAATATAAATTCAAATGATGATCAAATGTCTAAAGGATTAAAAAATAGACATGTTCAATTGATTGCATTAGGTGGAACGATTGGAACTGGTCTATTTTTAGGGGCAGGGCAATCTATTAATTTTGCAGGTCCTTCAATAATACTTTCGTATTTAATTGCTGGAATTGCATGTTTCTTTTTAATGCGTGCACTGGGAGAACTATTATTATCAGATTTAAATTGTCATTCTTACATTGACTTTATAACTAAATATTTAGGTGAAAAAATAGGATTTGTTGCCGGGTGGACTTACTGGGGATGCTGGATAACAATTGCGATGGCTGAGATTACCGCAGCTAGTTTGTACGTTCATTTTTGGTTTCCTAGTATTCCACAATGGCTGTCAGGTTTATTTTTCTTGTTAATATTATTTTTATTAAATTCATTTAACGTATCAGCCTTTGGTGAAACTGAATTTTGGTTTTCATTAATAAAAGTAGTTGCAATTTTAGCTCTAATAGTAATAGGAATGATACTAGTATTAATTGGTTTTAAAACTCCTATTGGTCATGCTAGCTTGGGAAATTTCTTTGGAAGCAATTTTTTTGCTAATGGTTTTAAAGGTTTCTTTTTAAGCTTTCAAATGGTTATATTCAGTTTTGCTGGAATTGAAATGATTGGGATGACTGCTTCAGAAACTCATAATCCTAACAAAGTGATTCCTAAAGCAATTAATGAAGTACCTATGAGAATTATTATTTTCTATATTGGTGCCTTATTGGTTTTGATGTGTATATATCCATGGAATCACATAAGTACGCAATCTAGTCCATTTGTTCAAGTATTTGAAAGTATAGGAATTAAGTCAGCGGCTGCTATTATTAACTTCGTAGTACTAACAGCGGCGGTATCAGCTTGTAATTCAGCAGTTTTCACCACCGGTAGAATGTTGTTTTCTTTAACTTATAATTCTAAAAAGAAATTTCCATCTAAGTTAGGTACTTTATCTAAAAACAAAATTCCTTTCAATGCTATCTTGTTTTCAATTGTTGTAATAGCAGTTTCACTAGTATTAAATAAATTAATTCCTAACGGAGTTTTTGCATTTATTTCTAGTATTGCAACCACTTGTTTCTTATTAATATGGGGATTAATTATTGTTGCACATTTGAAATATAGAAAAGTAATAAATCAAAAAAATGTAAATAATAAATTGACATTTAAGATGCCGCTATACCCACTATCTGATTATTTTGTATTAGGATTTTTTGCACTGGTAGCAATTGTGATGGTGTTTAAAGTTGACACTTTAATTGCATTAGTCGGTTCATTACTGTGGTTCTTACTTTTATTAGTCATTCATACTGTAAGCGAAAAAGGTTCTAATTAATTTTAGAACCTTTTTTGTTTTACAGCTGAATTTATTGTTATCATGTATATATTATGTCGGTTAAGGAGAATATGCTATGAAAGAAAAAATTGCAATATTACATACCAATGATTTACATTCTCATTTTGAAAATTGGCCTAAAATTAAAAGATTTATTATTAATGAACGTAAGCGATTGGAAAGTGATGGATATACGGTTCTAACTGTAGATTTAGGTGATGCTATGGATAGAGCACATCCATTAACTGAAGCAACTAATGGAAAAGCAAACGTTAAATTAATGAACGATATTCATTATGATGCTGCTACCATTGGCAATAATGAAGGACTCACAAATACTAAAGTACAGCTTAATCACATGTATGATGATGCTAACTTTGATGTTTTATTAGATAATATTGTTGACTCAGAAAATGGTAAAAAACCTAAATGGTCAATCCCACAAAAAACGGTTACTACTGATCAAGGAACTAGAATTATGCTAACCGGGATGACAGCACCTTATACTTCTACTTATACATTACAAGGGTGGACACCCATTGATGATCAAAAACAAATTCCATTATTTTTAAAACGTAATCATGAAAAATATGATGTTTTAGTATTGTTATCACATTTAGGAGTAAAGCAGGATCGAATAACAGCTAAAAATTATCCAGAATTTGATGTTATAATTGGTAGTCATACTCATCATTTATTTGTGAAGGGTGAGTTAGATAATGACGTTTTATTGGCAGCAGCTGGTAAATATGGGTACTATGTAGGAGAAATAACTTTAGAATTAGATGACCATAAGGTTACAAGTAAAAAAGCAAAAGTTTTTAAGACTGAAGACTTATTAAAATCAGATGCTGATGATGCAGATATTAACAATTGGGAGCTTAAAGGTGAAAATCTGTTAGCTAGTCATAAAGTAGCTAAAATTCCGCATGACATGAATAGTGATTTATTGCATCCATCTTCAATGGTAAATACAGCCCTAAATGCAATGAAAGAAAAAGCTGGTACAGATGCAGCAGTTATTAATTCAGGGATGTTTTTGGGTAATTTAAAAGCAGGCTTGATTGATAGAAATATGTTACATAAGCTCTTACCACACTCTATTCACGTTATGCGAACCAAACTGTTAGGGATTGATTTATGGCGTATGATTCAAGAAATGGAAAAAAATCGTAACTTTTTAGTTCCATATGAACAAAAAGGAATGGGTTTTCGTGGCAAGTATTTTGGTAATTTAAATTATTCAGGAATTAAATACGATGCAAAAGATGGTTCAGTTTACTATAACGGTAAGATAGTTATTCCTAACAAATACTATACAATTGCTCTTTTAGATCATTATATATTTATTCCATTTTTCCCAACTATATCGATAATGGGGGAAAATGATATGCTATATGATGAAATGCTAAGAGAAGTATTTGCTGATTATTTAGCTAAAAAATACCCAATTAAATAGTTTTATAGTGGAGGTGTTTTTATTGGACAGAAAAAAGATGGATGAATTAGTTGATGAACGCAAAAACAGTCGTAGAACTCTGGCAAAAATTGAGCAAGTTGATGGTGAAACTGTTTTGATCAATAATCACACTTACAAAATTATTTGTAATAAAAACAATTCTTTTAATATAGATGATTTTAAAGATCGTTATAATCCTATATTTAGTAAATATGATTTTATTGTTGGCGATTATGGATATGACAGTTTACGTTTAAAGGGCTTTTATATCGATGGGAAAAGAGTTCCTAAAGCTATTCAATATAGTTCTATAGATGATTACTTGCTGGAATATTGTAATTTAGGGGCTCTTTATTTTGTTCTAAACAATTTAGAAGTTAAAAATCAAGGTCCTGAATATGAAAGTAATAATAAACGTCGTACTGGTAATAAGAAAAGGCGTAGTCATAAATTTGTTGAAAAGAAAATATCTTCAAAACGTAGAAGTGTTAAAAAATCTAATAAGCAAAAATTATTTGCAAAATCTAAAAACAACAAGCATCCTTTTAAAATCATGCAAAACAATAAGTAAGGAGTTTAATACATGTCAAATTATAAAGGTTATTTTATTGATTTAGATGGTACTATTTATGCAGGCAAAAAAAGAATTGCTGCAGCCAAAAGATTTATAGAAAAACTTCAAGCAAACAATATTCCGTTTTTATTCGTAACGAATAATACTACTAAAATGCCCAGTGACGTAGTGAAAAACTTAGCTCAAAATCATGACATTCATGTTTCTGAAAGCAACGTTTACACTGCTGGATTGGCAACTGCTGACTATATGGATAAAATTGCTAGTGATAGTGAAAGAAAAGTTTATGTTATTGGTGAGCAGGGGTTAAATACAGCCTTAAGAAATAAGCAATTTAACATTACTGATGATAATCCTAACTATGTAGTAGTTGGGTTAGATACAGACGTTACTTATGATAAATTTTGTACAGCTGTTTTAGCCATTCAAAGTGGGGCTACTTTTATAGGTACTAATCCAGATACGAATATTCCAAATGAAAAGGGGATGTTACCAGGAGCAGGGTCATTGGTGGAACTAGTTAAATATGCTACTCAAACGGAACCTATTGTGATTGGTAAACCTAAAAGTATTATTTTGAAAAACGCATTAGATATTATTGGACTAGAAAAACAAGACGTAGTTATGGTAGGAGATAACTATATGACTGATATTTCTGCAGGAATTAATTTTGGAATTGATACTTTATTGGTTTACACGGGAGTATCAACACCAGAACAAGTTAAACAGAAGAATATTAAACCAACCCATGAAATTGATAGTTTTGATAATTGGCAAATATAAATCATGCTTTTTAAAAGTTTAAAGTTATATAGTTTTGGATTTGCTTTATTAATTCTGGTAGCTGCTACTACATTAGCTATCTTTTTAGTATTAAACATCTCTTTTCTATATATGTTTCATCTAAAAATTTTTCACTTAGAACTTTTTAAACAGTATACGAGTAGTACTATACATTCAACCTATAAAAGTATTATCTATTATTTGCAGTCACCCTTTGTTAATCATATGGATGTACATCCTTTTAGTCTAAGTTATCAAGGAAATATTCATTTCAGGGATGTTAAAAGACTTATTATATTTAATAATAGTTTGATGGGTTTAACGATTTTGCTATTTTATAGATTGTATTTCAAATTATATAAACGTAAGCAAAGGTGGATGATCATAGAATCATTACGAAGAATTAATTTGATAATATATTTATTTTTAGTATTCTGTTTAGCTGATTTTAAATCTGCTTTTATTAGCTTTCATAAACTATTTTTTAGTAATAATTATTGGATTTTTAATTTAAAAAATGACTCTTTAATTAAAATTCTTCCTATTGATTTCTTTGCACAATCTTTTTTAATTATCGTATTATTTATTTTAATTGTTAATCATGTTTTTATTAGGTTAGGCAAAATAGATTTAAAAAAATAACCCATATCTTCCTTAAAAGAATATGGGTTATTTTTTATTTGTTTTTGATTTTATTCTTTATCACTTCAAAAATAATTGGTATTAATGATATAAATAGAATTCCTAGTACTACAATTGAAAAATTGTCTTGAACAAATTTTATATTTCCAAAGAAATATCCAGCTCCACAAAATAAGAATACCCATATTAAGCAAGAAGGGATATTGTACTTTGCAAATCTTTTATAATCATAATGACTACTTGCTGCTATAAATGGTACGAATGTTCTCATTATTGGGACAAATCTTGCAATGAATATAGCAAAATTACCATATCTATTAAAAAACTCTTCAGCAGCTTTTAATTGCTTAGGTTTAATTATCTTATTTAAAATAGAGTTTCCGGATTCTATTTTTTTGCCTAATACGCTTCCAAATTTGAAGTTTAACGAATCTCCTCCAATAGAAGCAATTAAAAATATTAAAATAAATATCCAAATATTTAAATTGTAATCTGGATTAGCCGATATGGCAGAAGCTGCGAATAAAAGTGAATCTCCAGGTAAAAATGGAAGTATTACAGCTCCAGTTTCTAAAAATATGATGCTAAACAGAATAAAATATGTCCAGTCTCCAAAAAAATTGACTATATTTATAATGTGTTTATCAATATGAATAACAAAATCTATAAAAAAACTCATTTGAATGTTCTACACCTTTCTCTTTTTATCAATTATATCAAAATCCCTTTATTTCAATTATATTATTTACATTCATTTTAAATATTTTTAATATAAATATAGTTATAAATGCTTTGCTAACGGCAATTTTATGATCTTTTTAAATTGTTTAAATTTTTTTATGAAAAAAGGTTGACGGTGATATATAATCTTGATATACTAGTTTCTGTTGTTAAGGACGACAAACAAAAAAGCATATCTTAAAATATTCAATCAAAAAAATATTTAAAAAATTGCTTGACTTAATAAAAATAAAATGTTATTATTAAATAGTTGTCGTTAATGAGATAACAAAACAGATTAGATCTTTGAAAACTGAACAAGATTTTGATAATCGATGATGTGTAAGGAACTTACGGAAGTAAGTAATTAA
>NZ_BPLL01000033.1 GCF_019656235.1 Apilactobacillus xinyiensis
TTTAGTTGAATATTTTGACATAAAAAAACCGCCTTAAAAAATTAGATATTATGTCTAACTTTTTTAAGGCGGTACACTTTTGAGGGTCTTTTTTATATTATAAAAGCAATCAAAAACACTGAGGCCAAACCAACCACAACTGAAATAGCCATTGATCTAGTCCAATAAGCAATTGCAAAAACGATTACTGCCGAAATTAGTTCTGGTAGTTTATCAGCGATTGAAAATGTATACGTAGATGTTATACATAAATCTTTAACGACCAAAGAAGTAAATAAAGCAATTGGAACATAATTCATCCATTCGTTAAACCACTTAGGAATTTTTCTAGTTCTAAAAAATGCTAAGGGAACAAATCGAGGAATTAAAGCTACCAAAAAGCTAAGCATTATTAACCAAAAATGTTGTGTAGAATTCCACTCCATAAAATTTCTCCTATAACTTTAACTATATATTATTCGTCTGAATCATCCATTGGGGTTCCTGCTGGATTTTTAAACAGCCTTAACCATCTATTTTTACGATATTTAGGATCTCTTTTACGAATATAAGATTCAATTGAATATCCGATAAAAGAAGCTAATAAGGTAGATGCAACTAAACCTAGAGTTGATTTAATTAACAACATAAAGAAAATAGCTAGTCCAACTGTAATAACCATTACAAATAATTTTAATAAACTCTTTAATTGCATAACTATCATGTATATAAACAAAGCAGTTAGTGCGAAATGGACAATCGTTAAATTAATATGCAAGGCCGAACCAATAAAACTACCAATGATATTACTAATTGTCCAAAATAGTAGTGAATAGTGCTCCACTTGTAAGGCATCATTTGGTGTCCATTTTTTATCGGTTGAAAATTTTAAATAATTAATAGCATAATTTTCGTCATTTAATGACGCGGCAAAAAGAAATGTAAATCGATTACTTTGTCCTTGTAAATACTTGGATAAACTAGAACCTAAAAAGGCATATCTTAACTCTAAGAAAAATAGCATTAAAACAATCGATAATAGTGGAGCTTCAATAACTAACATTGAAGCTATCAAAAATTGAGCTCCCCCAGAAAAAATCATAATAGAAACCAATGCTGTTAAATAAGTATTAAAACCGGCTGCGTGCAGTAATATTCCGCAAGCTAATCCGATTGGTATGTAACTTAAATTTAAAGGCATTGAAACTTTTAAGTTTTTCATCCAATTGGGAGTACTTGGATCATTTACTTCTTTAGTCAAACGTATTCCTCCGATTTAATAATAAATTAAAATTAATCAATTCTTATCTATTATAACTCAAAAGCAACATAAATTAATAGGTAAATACACAATGGTATTATGAACTATATAATTTTTGATATCAACAATACAACATATAAAAAAGTTTTCTCATAGAATTTTATCCAGAGAAAACTTAAAATATTTAATTAGAACCAACTAGTGATTTCACGCCACATACGAACAAATACATTAGCCTTATCATCTGAATTGGCAGCCATCATAATCGGTTGGCTATTATCACTATTTAAAAATGAAATATTATTTAAATTCATTCTAGCCAATGGTTGAAATTTTTTAATTGGTGCATTTACACCGTTTTTATATTTAACGTTTGAAGCTATATTAAGTTGGGTTCCGGAAATTTTATTATTTTTAGGAACCCAAATATCATAATTTTCTGAAAACAATAATGGCATTATCATACTTTTACCATTCGGAACATTCACATAATCAGCAAAATTGTTATCATTATGCAAAACAGATTTTAAACTGTCAGCACTTTGACCGCGTTTAAAATTATAAAAATCATAATTATTAAATACATACTGCATTAACTTTGATGTCTCTATAAATCTTGCTGGATCATAAGTATAATCATTTTTAGCATGCATTACTACGGTTACTATTCTATGACCTTGATTGACTCCGGTTCCTACAAAATTAGCGCCACCAGCATTAGAAGTTCCCGTTTTTAAACCATCAACTTTTATTCCAGGAATAGCTTGAGATTCTCCATTTAACATTAAATCCCAATTAGACAGTTTTTTACCATTAAAGTTAATTGATTTTTGTTTGGTTATATTAAGAACTTCTGGATATTGATTAATTAAATGACTAGCTAAAATAGCCAAATCTTTAGCCGACATTACATTTTCTGAATCATAGGAAGCAGTTTTTATTCCCATTGAGCCAACTTCACCGTTTTTTAAGCCACAAGCATTATAAAATTTGGCATTTCTAATCCCCATTTTTTTAGCCTCAAAATACATCATTTTAACTAATTTATTAGGGTCATTATTTGAAATTTTATTACCTAAAGCTAAAGCAGCTCCATTAGCAGAGTACACTAAGGCAGCTTCATATAACTGTTTAATTGTGTAAGTGTGACCACTCACTAATGGCACGTTTGCATATGTATTATCTAAACTGAAACTTTGCAAATCTTTAGAGATTGACACTTTATCGTTCCAGTTTAGTTTATGCGAATGAATCTCGTTTAAAACCATATAAACGGTGAGCAATTTAGTTATTGACGCAATTGGTAATGTTTCATTAATGTTTTTAGAATACAAAACTTGATGCGTTTTTGGATCTACTGCAATCGCAGATTTTACATTTAAACCTAAATCAGCATTTGAAACATTTTTAGAGTTAGCTAAAGTTATCGTAGAAATTCCAAAAATGAAACAAAAGAAGACACAAAAAGCAATAATAATGCTTTTTTTATTATTCATTTACATCCCTCTTCACTTAGTTATTACTATTAATTTTAGCTAACCTATTAGGATCTATCAACTTATCTTTGTGATTTATAGGTAAATGAATAATAAATGATGTTAATTCATCGTTTGAAGTTACATCAGTATAACCATTATGCAAATCTACTACACTTTGCACAATTGCTAATCCTAAACCAGTTCCACCTGTTTTAGTGTTTCTTGAACTATCAACTCGATAGAAACGATTAAATAATTTGTTAAGGGACTCTTTTGGTATTTTGTTGCCATCATTAGCGACTGTTATGGTTATTTCTTTATCTGAAACTTTATGGCAACTTAAAAAAATGTTGTGTCCATCATTACCATACTTAAAAGCATTAGTTATTAAATTATTAATAGCTCTAGCCAATTTTTCTGGATCAGCTTCAATTTTGACATCATTTTCTTTAGAGTTGGATATCAAATTCATTTTATTATTAACCGTTTCCCATTCAAAGCTTACTGCCATTTGATCTAACATATCGCCAACATTAATTATTGTCTTGTTAAAAGGTGTAGAAGTCGTGTGACTAACCTTAGTATATTCAAATAAATCATCTGCTAATTCTTTCATTTGTTTGGATTTAACAAATGCAATATGGGTATATTTTAAGACTTCTTCCATCGAACGATACTGTTTATTTTCTAATAAACTTAGATACCCAATAATTGAAGTCAGCGGTGTACGAATATCATGTGAAACATTAGCAATCATTTTGTCTTTTGACTTTTCTAAATTACGTTCTTCATCCATTGAAGCAATTACACTATCAACTAAGGCATTAATACTTCTAATAAATTTTTGTTGCTGACCGTTCTTAAGTTCAAACGGAATTCGATGATCAAAATGACCAGCAGCAATATAGTGCACTTCTTTAATAATATGTGTAGTTTGCATTTGATGATATCTGCGCAATAATCGCCAATAAATAACAAACACATCAAAGGTGGCAAATATAAACATAAATATATTGGCCCAACTCCAAATTTTTAAATGCATTGGACCAATAGCAACCGATTGCTTAATAATAAAAATTCCACTACGAATGCCTGGATTATCTTGAATAGTATCATTCATAATAACTAAAACCGCTAAATTTACAATTATCAAGAGAATCAGGGTAATTATACCTTCACCCACTAAAGTCATTTTTTCGCGAGTCGTTAATTTCATAAATACTACCCTCTTTGGCTAATTCATAGATTCAATTTTGTAACCTACACCCCAAACAGTTTGAATAACTTTTTCACCATGGGTAGCTTCTTCAATTTTATCTCTCAAATGACTAACGTGCACCATAACAGTTTTAGCTGAAACAATACTTTCTTGACGCCATACCCTTTCAAAAATCTCGTTAGCAGAGAAAACTCGATTAGGATGACTAGCTAATAAGTACAATATACCAAATTCTAAAGCAGTTAATTGTACAGAATCATCATCACGTGTTTTAACTTCATGTGAGTCTTTATTAATTTTTAATGAACCAATATCTAAAATATCGGGCTTATTACTAGTTACTTGATTTTCTGAACGACGTAATAATGAACGAACTCTAGCCATCATTTCTAATGGATTAAAGGGTTTAGTAACATAGTCATCAGCACCACTAATTAATCCTTGAATTTTATCCATATCAGCAGTTTTTGCAGATAGCACAATAATTGGAATTTGTGAATCTCTTCTAACTTCTTTCATAACTTCTAAACCATTCATTTTAGGCATCATGATATCTAAAATCATTAATCCAATATCTGGTTCAGTTCTAAGCAATGACAATGCTTCTTCACCATCATTTGCAGAAATCGTATCGTAGCCTTCATTTTTTATATATATTTCTAATAATTGAGCAATTTCTTTATCGTCATCTACAACTAAAATTTTCATAAATTATTCTTCCTTAACTATTATAATTAAACTATATAGCTCAATAATAACAGATTGTATTTATTAAGTCAGTTAATACAACGTGACTTTAAATTAATAATAAAAAAGAGTTAGACAAAAGTCTAACTCTTTTTTATTATTTGTAATTTGGTGCTGCTTTAGTAATTTGAACATCATGTGGATGCGATTCAATTAAACCAGCGTTAGTAATTTGAACAAATTGAGCATTTTCAATCATATCTTTAATATTCTTGCTACCTGTATATCCCATTCCAGCTCGGAGACCCCCAGCCATTTGGAAAATAACCCCAGCGGCTGAACCTTTGTATTCAACACGAGCTTCAATACCTTCAGGAACTAATTTTTTAGCTTCATTAACTTCACCTTGGAAGTAACGATCAGCTGAACCGTGTTCCATGGCACCTAAACTACCCATTCCACGGTAAGCCTTAAACTTAACACCGTTTTCTTCAAAAATTTCACCCGGTGCTTCGTCAGTACCTGATAACATTCCACCAAGCATAACTGCATTTCCACCAGCAGCTAAGGCCTTTACAGCATCACCAGAATACTTAATTCCACCATCGGCAATGATTGGTTTATGCCATTTTCTAGCAGCTTTAGCAGCATCATTAACAGCTGTAATTTGTGGAACTCCTACCCCTGCAACAACACGAGTGGTACAAATGGAGCCTGGACCGATTCCAACTTTAACTACATCTACACCAGCTTCAAACAATGCATCTGCACCGGCTTCAGTAGCAACATTACCAGCGATTAAAGTTTTGTCAGCAAATTTTTCACGAATTTCTTTAATTTTACGTAGTACACCGGCAGAATGACCATGAGCGGTATCAATAATAATTGCATCTGCACCGGCATTAAATAAAGCTTCTGCACGTTCGAACGTATCTGAAGTTACACCAACTGCTGCAGCACATAGTAGATGATTATTAGCATCTACAGCGGCATTAGGATATTTAGCATCCTTTTCAACTGCTTTTACTTTAGCCACTTCAGTAGCTTGATCCTTAATAATCATATTTTTGTGGATTACACCTAATCCACCCAATTGTGCCATCATAATAGCCATTGGTGCTTCAGTAACTGTATCCATACTTGCACTCAAGAATGGTACGTTCAATTTTAAGTTATCAGCTAATTGAACACTCAAGTCAACCTCGTTAGGTAACACGTGACTTTCGGCTGGAATGAGTAAAACATCATCAAAAGTTATTCCTTGTTTCGCAAACTTAGTATCCCAATTAGACATATCGGCAGAAACTCCTTTATTTATTTTTATCTTTCAATATAGCAAAAAAAGCAAAGTAATTCAACTCTACTTTGCTTTTATATTTATTTTTTAACAGCTCTAGGAGCTAAGAAATTAACTGTTATATCATATTTATGATAAGTGTAAATTGCAGCTGCTATGGATATAACTGCTAATCCAAAGTTAACATATGGGTTTACCACTGGATTGATTCCTCTCGGAATAAGTGATGATATTGTAAACATCACAATCCATCCCATAAATATCAAAATAATGAATAACGCGCGCATCCAACCATTGTACTTATGTTTAACATTCATATCCATCATGTTATAAATTAATGGCATTCCAATTCCCACAACAATTGCAATCAATGTGATGGATACAATTCCCATCGCTTGATTATATGCTGCTTGACTACGATTAATTAGTAACATTACACCATATAAAACATTAAATATAATGTAAAAGGCTAATGCGTTGTAAACTGCGTTGGGCCAAAAATTAGCTTTAAAATCCACTGGTTTTTTAGGTGGATTCAATACAGCGTTAATTCTTTGCGAAACAGTACCATAAAGTCCTCTAGCAGTTACCCCATTCTTTTGTGAATCCAATAATTCTTTGACCATTTGGCGAATAATGTTTGATTTCTTTTCAGCATCTAACTTAGTTGTAGTTAGTTCACGATTGAAACGGAACATATAATCAGCATTCTTTTTAGTTAAACCTAAATTGTCAAATTCACTACGTTCTTGTTTATGCACATTAGTACGATTTTGTTTCACGTGTGCATTACGTTTTTCAGCCATAAAATTAAACTCCTACCTTACTTGATTAAACGTTAAATCTAAAGTTAACTATGTCACCATCGTTCATAACGTAATCTTTACCTTCAACTCGTAACTTCCCAGCTTCTTTAACCGCTTGTTCACTACCCAATTTATCCAAATCATCAAAAGCCATTACTTCAGCTCTAATGAATCCACGTTCGAAGTCTGAATGAATAATTCCGGCAGCTTGTGGAGCTTTAGTACCTTTTAAGTAAGTCCATGCCTTCGTTTCTTTACCACCAGCAGTGAAGAAAGTTTCTAAACCTAATAGTTTATATGAAGCACGAATTAGCTTATTTAAACCTGGTTCTTCTACCCCTTCAGCTTCAAGGAAGTCCTTTTTATCATCATCATCTAATTCAGCAATTTCTTCTTCAGTTTCAGCGGCAATTCCAATTGCTTGTTCGCCTTCACTTTCAGCAAAATCTTTAACTTGTTGGAAATATTTAGATGCTGTAGGATCAGCCATATCATCTTCTGAAACGTTAGCTACATATAGCACTGGTTTAGAAGTTAACAAAAAGAAACTCTTAACAATTTTTTGCTCATCTTCATCAAAGTCAATAGAACGAACTGGCTTACCAGCTTCTAGTACTGGTTTAATTTTATTTAATACTGCTAATTCAGCTAATGCCTCTTCATCTTTTCCTTTAGCCGCACGTTGAACTTTACCCAAACGTTTGTTAACAGCATCTAAATCAGCAATCCCTAATTCTAAATTAATAGTTTGAATATCATCAACTGGATCAACTTTACCAGTAACATGAGTAATGTTGTCATCATCAAAGGCTCTGACAACGTGTACAATTGCATCTACTTGGCGAATATTTTCTAAGAACTTGTTACCTAAACCTTCACCTTTACTAGCACCTTTAACTATTCCAGCAATATCAGTAAATTCAAAAGTGGTAGGAACAATTTTTTTAGCAGGAATTAATTCTTGGATACGATCTAATCGTGTATCAGGAACTTCAACCATCCCTACATTGGGGTCAATGGTTGCGAATGGATAATTAGCCATTTCTGCCCCTGCTTTAGTAATTGCGTTAAATAATGTTGATTTACCAACGTTAGGTAAACCGACTATTCCGGCTGTTAATGCCATAACTTTACTCACTCTTTCTATAAAATATTTATTTTTCAGCTTTCTTTAAAACTTTTTTCATTTTCTTTTCAAACTCACGGCGTGAAAGCATTATAATGTGGCCACAATTTTGACATTCAAGTTTAATATCAGCGCCCATACGAATAATTTCCCATGAATTTGTACCACAAGGATGTGGCTTCTTCATTTCAACAACATCATGCAAATCATACATAAAATGCTCACTCCTTAATCTAAACTAATATTTAAAATCTGTAAAATACGATTTAAATCTTGATTAGAACTATAATCAATTTCTATTTTACCTCTGCCACCATTGTTTTCATTTACCAAAACCGAAGTACCAAATAAATCACGTAGCTGTTGTTCCGTATCACGTACAAATGGTGATTTTTTAACATGTGATTTAGTGGTAGCACTAGTCTTTTTTTGATCATCATTAATCATTTTTTCTAATTGACGCACGGTTAAATCTTTGGCTACGGTTTCAAGTGCTAGTTTAACTAATTTATTTTTATCTTTGATGGCTAATAACGTTCTAGCTTGTCCCATTGATAATTTATTAGCTTTTAATAACTCTTGAACCTCATATGGTAACTTTAACAAACGTAAATAGTTAGCGATGTATGGACGTGATTTACCTAATCTTTGTGCAACTTGTGCTTGCGTTAGATGTAAATTATCCATTAAACTGGCATACGCTTCAGCTTCTTCCATCGAACTTAAATCTTCACGCTGTAAATTTTCTAGTATAGCTATTTCCATCATTTGCTCATCAGAAATAGTTCTGATGATTGCCGGAATGCTATCTTTACCGGCTAACTTAGATGCCCTGAAACGTCGCTCACCAGCCAAAATTTGATATGCATTAGTATGCGTCTTATCTACTCTGACGATAATTGGTTGGAAAACTCCCGACTTCTTAATAGATTCAGCTAAATCATTTAAAGCATCCGTGTCGAATTCGTTACGTGGTTGAAATGGATTAGCACGCAACTTAGATAATGATAAATCTACAACTTGTTCTTCTTCATCAGCATTAAATTCATTGTCGGAAAATAAAGCTTCAATCCCTCTACCTAAACCCTTATTCTTCATGGGCAGCTAACACTTCCTTTGCTAGTTCCATATATAACTTTGCACCTTTAGAATTAGCATCATAATCAATAATTGGTAATCCATAACTAGGTGCTTCGGACAATCTTACATTTCGAGGAATAATTGTTTTATAAACACTATCTTTAAAATATTCACGAACTTCTTTGTTAACTTGATTCCCCAAATTAGTCCGTGCATCAAACATAGTTAAGAGCACTCCCTCAATTTTTAGATCCGGATTAAAATGTTTTTGCACTAATTTAACTGTGTTCAACAGTTGACTCAAACCTTCCAAAGCATAATATTCACTTTGGACTGGAATCAAAATCGAATCACTAGCAGTAAATGCATTGATAGTAATTAAACCTAGTGAAGGTGGACAATCAATGAGTATGTAATCATAGTCATCTTTAATAGTTTTAATTGCATCTGCTAATCGTACCTCACGAGCCATTTGTGGAGTTAACTCCACATCAGCACCAGACAACTGAATCGTTGCTGGAACAATGTCTAAACCTTCATGTTGTGAATGCAAAATAACATTTTTTATTGGTTCTTCATTCACTAAAACATCATATATATCTTTATCGATATGCGATTTTTTGATTCCAATTCCGGAAGTTGCATTTCCTTGAGCATCCGCATCAACTAATAATACTGACTTACCTAAATTAGTTAAGTCGGCACCTAAATTTACGGAAGTAGTGGTTTTACCAACACCACCTTTTTGATTAGCTAATGCAATAACATAACCCATTCGTATTTCCCTCCTTATTTATCTATTTTTTCACCAATTGGTTTTTTATTCGGAGTTCCCGCCTTACGTGGATATTGCTTTGGAGTTGGTTTAACTTTATCTAGCACCACAATGTGACGTACATCATTGGAAATTGGTAAGTTAAATTCTTGATCCAAAGATAGTTTAGCTCCTAGCGTACCAATCGCTTGTTTAGCATTATTAATTTCATTTTCTGCTTGTAAAGCTTTCAAAGCAATCATTTGACCGCCTTGTTTAACTAAGGATAAACATAGTTCAGATAAAACGGTCATTCTAGCAACCGCACGTGCAGTCACTACATCAAAGCTTTCACGGTATTTCGAACGTTTTCCACCAAATTCTTCGGCACGAGCATGATATAAATGCACGCCCTTTAGGCCTAATGTTTTTACCAAATTATCTAAAAAATTAATTCTCTTATTCAACGAGTCAATGATACTAACCTCTAAATTAGGAAAAACTATTTTTAATGGTATTGATGGAAATCCAGCTCCAGCACCTACATCACAAATTGATAAATTATCACTACGCAATGCTGGGGTAAAAAAAGCCGGAGTAATAGAATCATAAAAATGCTTTAAGTAAACTTCTTTTTTATCAGTAATCGTTGTTAAGTTAACATGTTCATTTGTGCTAACTAATAATTCATAATATTGATTAAATTGATCAAGTTGCTTTGCCGTAAGCTCAATGCCCTTTTCTAACAAAGCTTGTTTAAATTGTTCTGGATTCATTAAAATTCTCCTACTTTTATGAAACATTTTGTTTCACTTACATATATAACTTTAACTTAATTAAACTGCAATAACAATAACATATAAATATTCTACTATATTATAACTAATAATTAATTACTTAGTCATTAATTTTACACAAAAAAATAGCCTAGCATAAAGCTAGACTATTTTTTATTATACTAATTTTTTCCATGATTCAATTACTTTTTTATAACTAAACAAATCAATTAATTTTTTGTAGTAATCACTATTATTCATTTTATCTGAATTTTTCATTACTTCAATAATATTGGCAGCGAATTTATGGAACTTACCTTGTGTAACAAGATACCCATTTTCACCATTCTTAATAAATTCTCTAGGACCATAATTAACATCATAGCAAATAAATGGCTTTCCATAAGAAAAGGATTCCAACATGGATATTCCTAAAGCATCTGAATTTCGAGCTGAAATCACCACATCAGATGTTTGGTATAACTTCTCTTTATCCTTACCTAATTTATAACCCTCAATAATAACGTTATTTTCCAATTTCATATCTTTAATTTGTTTCTTTATCTTTTTAGAATAATCATCAGATTCAAAATACCCAACAAGATGTAATTTAACATCTTTAAACTCAGCCTTAACAAATTGTGTAATTTTTAACAAATGTTCAATATGACAATCTTCAAAAAGTCTTCCAATGTATAGCATTTCTTTATTGCTGCTTTTATCATTTTTAACACTTGAAGGTTCAATATAATTAACCGCAAAGTCTGAAATACTAAATATTTCTATGTTATTAAAGAACTTTTGCAAATCATGTTTTTGTAAATCAGTAGAAACAATTATTCCTTTATAACAATTTAAGAATTTGCTAAATAATGGACGTAAATTTTCATAAACTTTTCCATCATTACTTCCGCCAAGATTTGCATCAGTTGTATGTGCACCATGTAATACTTGATATTTATTGCAGTCAGTATCAACATTAGCAACTGCTTCTATTAAGCTAGGACGATCATTTATAAGTATATCCTTTTTGTCAGATAAAATTTCTTCCATGAAAAATGTAAATAATTCATTTTCTGTATTGAATCTTACATTTTTGCCTTTATAGTTAATTAGTTTATACATTGTAGGAAAAACTTTCCCCTCTATAAACATATGAGTAATTTCAATAACTGGCTCACCACTTATATTGTAAATTAATTCGTGACCAGTTTCACCATTTGGATGAAAATAAATTGTTTTAGACTTAAATCCTCTTGAATCATAGATATCTTTGCTGGTTTCATTGCCAAATCTATCATAATAAACAATCATTCCTATTTCTCCTAAAGTAGCAGGAGCTATAATGACTTTGGCAACTGTGTTTCCATGATATTTAATTAAAGAGCTATTACTATCAATAAAAACAATATGGTAATTACGCTTATCAATAATATTCGAATATCTTAACTTATTATGTTTAACCTTAATGTCAGTAGCATTTTGAAAAAAATCATACATAGATAAAATATCTTCGTCTTTTAATCCATGATCTTTAATATCAGAATGTAAACGACTATTATAATTTCTGGTTATAATTTTAGATTTTACACCTTGTTTTTTAAACATCTGTTGACGATTAATTGCAGAGAATTCAGTTCCTGAATTAAAAGTAAATATGTTTTCATTCACAAAATAATACATAAAATATCTACTCCTCCATTTGATTTAAGCCGTGCTTAATTGGTTCTCTATAGTCGTTGAGTTTGGTACTCCATCCTGATTTAGCATCATCTAATAATGATTTCCATTCATTCCAGACACTTTCTTCAGAATATCTTTTGGCTAAATCATATGAAGCATCAGACATTTTTTGTAAAACATCCTTATGCTTGAATAGATAAATTAATTTTTCACCAAGTGCTTTGTAATCACCATAGTCAACAACATAACCATTTTGTTCATTTTGGACCAATTCATTTGGTCCATAATTAACGTCATAAGTGACACCAACTTCACCACGAGAAGTAGCTTCCATTAGAGCTAAGTTAAATCCTTCCATAATTGAAGTTAATCCATAAATTTGATATTGATTTTGAATCTTAGCTACATCTTTGGTGTAACCGTGAATGTGAACTTGATCTTTTAAGTCGTATTTCTTAATGGCTTTATCAATTTCTTTTTTAGCACGATTATCTTGTGAGTGGTCTAAATATCCATACAAATCTAAACTAATATCTGGAATTTCTTTTTTAGCAATTCCCATCGCTGATACTAAATCACCAAATTGTTTTTCTGGAGCAATACGAGCAGTTGCTAAAATACTATTTTGTTTTCTAGCACTCATTGGAATCCGAGGCTGTTCAAATTGCTCATTGGGTACAATTCCAACTGAAATGGTAAAGACTTTAGCTAGTGGTTTAAAACGTCTAATAACATCTTTACGTTGCTTTTCAGTCGCCGTAATAATTGCGTCATAATCATTACCAGTAAATAATGGAAATTCATAGTTATTATTAAGAATGGATGTATCTGGCTTTTGTGGATCTCCTGCCTGTGAATTATGCAAATGCATTACATAATATGCTGGGCGGTGTAACTTAGGAACCATCCAATCAGCAACATTAGTACGATCTAAAACAAATACATTAGGTTCCTTAGTTGAGAAGTACTTATCGTTCACCTTATTCAAAAATTCAAAGACAACATCGTCAATATTGTCAACAATTTTAATGGGGCCTTCTTTTTCAATAATTTTCCAACTAGATTGTTCCATTTTGCCTTTAGCATTTTTACGATAGTAAGTTTCTAAAACTGGACGATGCTTAGTATCATACCAAACATCAGTGGCAACTTTATTATCCGGGGTATACCATTCAACCATTGATTGAAAACCGCGTGTATCATAAAAATCAACACGATATAAGTTTCCAAAGCCATCAAAGTATTCAACTGCACTAACTTGTTTGTCTTTGCTAATACTTTCATCAAAGTATCTAACTCTAGCAACAATTGCATTGTCTTTCATTACTATGTATCTATGGTTATCGGGTTCATCGTTATAAGTCAAACCAGAAACTCCAAAATCGATATCCATTACATTAATCTTTTTATGATCAAAATTTTCTGTTTCTTGGAAGAAATCAAACATATTAAGAATTTCATCATCCTTAATATCAGCAGCATTTAAATAAAAGTGCTCACAAGGATTCCAATCCCTAAAAATAAGCTTAAATGGTACCTTATTATTTCTAAAAAGTTTTGCTCTTTTAATTTGAGCATGTTCAATCCCTGAATTTTTCTCGTTATACCTTGCATTGATAAAGAAATTCACGAAATCGCCTCCAAAATATTTAATACACACAATTGATATTACACTATTTATTTAAATATATAAAATATTATATCTTATTAATCCATAAAATTTAAACATTTTTAATTTGTTGTTTCATAATTAACGTTATAAAAAGTAACATCAAATAACCCTTTCTAAATCGTTGTTTTAAAAGGATTTATATTAAAAAGTAGTGTTTTTAGTGTTGACTATTCATAAGAAAACATCTATAATTTATAAAAATATGTAATAAAATATAACATAGGAGCTGCTAAAATGAGAGTAGATAACGATTGTTTAGGTCAAATGGAAATTGAAGATGACGTTTTATATGGGATTCATTCAATGCGTGCTATTAACAACTTCCCTATTACGAATGAAAAAGTAAATCCAGTAATAATTGAAAGTATGTTAGAAATTAAATTAGCGGCTGCAAAAGTTAACTATCAAGCTGGAACTTTAGAAGAAAATAAGGCTAATGCCATCATTAAAGCTTGTAAAAAATTAATTAACGAACATGATTATCACGATTTTATCGTGCCAGCCATCCAAGGCGGTGCTGGTACTTCAACTAATATGAGTGTTAATGAAATCGTAGCTCAACTAGCATATCGTATGACTAATCGTAAGATTCATCCAAATGATGATGTTAATCAATCACAGTCAACTAATGACACTTTCCCTACTTCAGGTAAAATGGCAATGTTAAAATTAACGCCAAAATTATTAGAAGCCATAAACAATTTAATTAATCAATTTACTCAAATTAGCCTAAAGCATCAAAAAACTGTTAAAATCGCTCGAACTCAATTACAAGATGCCATCCCTACTACATACGGTCGTAGCTTTCAAGCGTATGCTTCATTATTCAAGCGCGACTATAAACGAATTCGCAACGCCGCCAAAAGTTTAACTAAAATCAATTTAGGCGGTACCGCGATTGGTAATGGTTTAAACGCTAGTAACTATTACCAAAACAACATAGCTCCCGTATTAAGTTCAATCAGCGGCTTGCAACTTCAACCGGCAAGCGACTTAATCGATGCCACGCAAAACTGTGATGTATTCGCTGAATTCTCTGCTGCTTTAAAAATACTAGCCATGAATTTATCAAAGGTAGCCAACGATCTAAGATTATTATCTAGCGGACCGCAAGCTGGTTTAAATGAAATTACCCTGCCTAAAAGAGCCGCTGGTTCATCCATTATGCCTGGTAAAATCAATCCTGTTATTCCAGAAGTCGTTAATCAAGTCGCTTTTGAAGTCATTGGAAAAAACTTAACGGTATCAATGGCTGCTGGCGCTGGACAATTAGAATTAAACGCTTTTGAACCGATTATGTTCCGCGACATTTTAACTTCACAAACACACTTAACTAACGCCATTAACACTTTAGTTGAGAATTGCCTCAAAGATATTCAAATTAATGAACTATATAATAGAAAGAATATCGAAAAATCTGCTATCACTGCCACGATTTTGACACCTAAACTCGGTTATGAAAAATCAACTGAAATTGTCAAAAGAGCATTACAAAATAACGAATCAGTTAAAGATATCGTATTAGAAGAACATTTACTTGATAAATCAACGGTTGAAAAATTATTTAGTCCAGAGATATTGACTAACTGTGATAACCAAGACAGTGCAATCCAATAATAATTACTGGATTACACAAAAAAGAAGCGATAAAATATCGCTTCTTTTTTATTTGATTACCATACGAATAAACCAATAACTCCGGCAGACATTAATGAAACTAAGATTCCTGATAGTAACATGTAGCCCACATTGTGTGAAATAACATCGTTTTTAGCACGATCAACTAATCCTTTAAAAGCACCAACAATCATTCCAACTGTTGATAGGTTAGCGAATGAAGTTAAGAAAACAGTTAGTTGTGCACGGTAGTGAGGAGCAAAGTCATTAATATGAGGACTCACTTTACCCATAACTACGAATTCATTAGTGATTAACTTAGTTCCCATTTGTTGAGCAAAGTTAAATGCAGTATTTACGTCTGAACCCATTAGCCATGCAAATGGGAACATAATGATTCCTAAAATGTGTTCTAATGATAAATTAGGATTAATAAAGCCAAAAATTTTATCTACTAAAGCAGCTAAAGCAACGAATGCAATAACATTAGCAGTAATAATTAAAATTAACTTACCAGCACCTAAAATAGAATCACCTAAGAAAGAGAAAAATGGTTCTTTTTGTGCTGGTTTGCTTTCATCAACAACTTTTTCAGCTACAGCAGCTGAATCGTTAGCTGAAGATCCACCCATTTTAGCAATTGTGTCTTCTTCTGGAGTAACTTTAACCGGACTAAGAATTGAAGTAATAATAACTGCGTTTAAAATATTCAAAGGAACCGCAGTTAATACATATTGACCAGGTACCATTTGAGTATATGCTCCTAGGATAGAAGCAGTTACACATGACATGGACATCATTGAAATTACAACGTTTCGTTGTGCAGAAATTTGTTTTAATTGAAGACCAGAAACTGCAAGAGCTTCAGTATTACCTAAAAACATCATTTCAACCGCAAAGAATGATTCAAATTTTGGTTGACCAGTAATAAATGCTAAACCACGACCAACCCATTTGATAATCCATGGAAGAACTCCAATATAAGTTAAAATATCAAACACTGGCACAATCAATAAAATTGGTAACAATGCAGAAGTTACAAAATCAGGTGATTTCATGCTTAACCAACTAGGTAATGCAAAAGCAATTCCAGAATTAGCCACTTGAACTAACCCTGCAAATCCATTAGCTGCAGCATTAACTGCGGCACGACCCCAAGCAAACTCTGTAAGAATATAAGCAATAAATAAGTTCAAAACCAAAACTGTAATTACAGAACGCCAGTTAATCGCCTTACGGTTTTTAGAAAATAGTAACGCAATACCTAAAAATACAAAAATACCTAAAATGTTAACTAAAAGATACATTATGATAAATTCCTCTCTTTATAAATTCATAAACTGTAAATCACGTTGCCAAACAATAAAAACTAGCTAATCACCTCCTTAAAATTAAACATCCCTAATTTTCTAAATTGTGCAACAAACTAGGATTATCCATCACTTTTGGATTATATAGACCGAATATATCTAAGATGGTAGATGCAATTACACCTGAGGAACGTTTTATCCCTAGTGAATGACCATGTTCAATGCTAGGAGTGTACATTAGCAATGGTAGGTATTCCCTAGTTAATTGCTGCGCTTGATAAGTTGGATCATTAGCAAAGTTAGCCGTGATAATCAACAAATCTTCTCTTTCTAAGGTTTCACATAATGATTGAATCTTACCATCTAACCAGTTCAGTTGACGAACATATCCGTCAGCATCCTTGGCATTAGCATAATTTTTCAATTCTGGTGGTTGACAATAAATCAAACCATCATGTTGTGAAACTAATTTATTGGACAATTCAATAAAAGCTTTGCTATCATCTGGAATTTGAACAGAATTATTAATATTCTGATTTTCCAAATAATTAGCAAAGCTTGCGATAATTGAAACATTATTAAATTGACGGGCCAATAAATCAAAAATAGAAAGAGTACGGGTGCTAGCATTGAAATCAAACATCTCACGTAGACCTGAGTTAACACGGGCAGAATTTACTTGACTGCACATTTTACCATAAAAGCCACGACTAGCAGGCACTTCCGGTATGTGCGCCAATGGGTTGTCCCAACGAATATTACCTAACCCTAAATCAATTAAAGTAGGCACTACCACCCTGTCAGCATATGAAGCATCTAAATGACCAATAGTATCAGCATTAACAGAATTAAAACGATTAGCATCAGGACCTTCGCCCATGCCAAGTGAAGCTAAATCTAATACGATTACTCTATTTAAATCCATCATGTATGCCTCCTTATCTATTTTTATTTTTAACTAAGTATTTTACCAGAAGATATTAATTAAGTAAATATGTGAACTACTCGGTCATTAATGACCGAGCTTCTGGGAACACTGCTGACTTACACGATAGTGTCTAGCACTTTCGTG
>NZ_BPLL01000034.1 GCF_019656235.1 Apilactobacillus xinyiensis
TTTTTTATTTTTTTACTATTTTACTATTTTACTTTATTACTATTTTACTTTATTACTATTTTACTTTATTACTATTTGCATGCAAAAATAAAAAATGCTCTTTACAAAATTTAATTTATAGGTTTTAATATATGTAAACAAAAAGACAGTCATCTCACTTTTGAGATAACTGTCTTATCATAAACACATTTACAAGCATTAATTTCAGTTATAGAATTTAAATATAATAAAAGCATAGAAAAAAGAGCGTTGATTAAAAGTTACTGCAAATAACTTATAATCAGCTTACAAGTACCGAACTACTTGCTCACCTTTTAACGCTCTCTTAACTTTATTATTCTGTTAGAGTTAGTAACAATTAAGTTACTAACGATTCAACTAACATTATAGTGGATAACGAGAGATTTTTCAATATTTATACATAATAGTATTGAGGGTAGCAAGTCACTAGAATTCTTGCCATCCTCTTTTTTCTATCAAAAGGAGATAGAAATATGAATAATCAATTTATAAAACATTACATCCAATTTGAAGAAGACGGTCTAAATCCAACCGAAGTATCTGTTATGTCACACTTATATAATTATGGTGAATTAAGCATTAGAAATAACTGGATTAAAAATGGGATGGTCTTTGTTAAGTACCTACGTGAATCTCTAGCTAATCAAATCAACGTATCAAAAGACACCATTACACGTACTGTACAAGCATTGGAAGAAAAGGGATGGATTATTGCCCAACGTCAACGTAACGCAGCGACAGTATACTTTTTGCCTAAGTATCAAAGTGACTCTTTAGTTAGGAAAACGCAAATTGCGTCCCCGGAAAACGCAAATTGCAACCAGAACTATACTGACTTTAATCATATACATAGTAATACAGTTAATACAGGCAATGATGTACAAGCAACACCTGTTGTGGATCGTGTACAACAGTGGGCTAAAGCTACCAAACAAAAAGTTGGCTTAACTTTCACCAGTATTCAAGCTATTCAAAAGTTCTGTAAGAATAACGTGGAAAAATGTAAGCAGGTAGTCCGTATAATCTTAAACGCTAGAAACAGCGTTGCCAAAGCTAATCGTTTAGTTAAACAACCAGTAGCTCAATTTGAAAGCAATCAAAACATCATCAATGGGCTAGCACAACAGCTAGAACATATCTTTTCCTATGCCGTTAAATTACCACAAAGTAACTACGCAGGATATGTAACCAATGCTTTAAAGGCTTACTTTACAGCTGCCTTTGGATTAGAAACTAAACCAGTAGCGGTTAAACCAACTATTAAAGCCACTAAGTTCAATGATGGTAAAAAACGCATACATGAAGAGTTACCAGAGTGGGCACAAGATGGGTATGAATTTAAAGCTGATGAAAGTGTAGATATGAATAAGAAGGCAAAACTAGAATCAATAATATTAAGTTTATAAATATTAGTTAAAATACTCGTATTATTTAAATACTCTTTATGTTAAAATGTAAAATATTATAGATGCCGAGGATGCTTACAATGAAAACTACAAAAGAGATATTAAATAAATTTCATATAACCAGACAGAGTATATCTAATTGGGAAAAATATGGAAACTTAAAAACAAAACGTTCTGCAAGTAATAGATTTATATGGGATGAAGAGTCTATTACTTGGTTAGAAAAATTTATTAAATCAAAAGGTTCCAATAAAAAAAATAATGATGTGGAAAATAATTATTTTTCCATTCAAAACCGTAGATATCTGGGTTCTAAAAGTAGATTATTAGAATTCATAAACAATGTTGTTCAAAAAGAAACTAAAAATGTAAAGACAATCGCAGATATTTTTGCTGGAACAGGTGTTGTTTCAGAAATGTTTTTTAATCAAGGTAAAAACATCATTGTTAATGATATTTTGGATAGTAATTTTGTTATTTATAAAACATTTTTTGGTAGTGAAAAAGTTGACAGAAAAAAAATTCATAAAATTATTGATGAAATGAATTCAATAACTGGAAATAAAAACTATGTAAGCAAAAATTATGGTAACAGGTATTTTTCTATGGAAAATGCTAAAAAAATAGGAAGCGTGAGACAATATATAGATAATTTAAGCAATATTAATGATAGAGAAAAAGCTATACTCTTAACTTCTTTATTGTATGCTATGGATAAAGTAGCTAATACTGTTGGCCATTATGACGCCTACAGACGTGTTATGGACTCTTTACAACCTATATATTTTAGAGTACCTAAATATCCTGTCAATTTTAAAAATAGTGCACTCTTATATCATGAAGATGCCAATAATTTAGTTAGAAAAATCAAACCTGATCTAGTTTATATTGATACACCTTATAATTCTAGGCAGTATGGTGATGCATATCATCTATTAGAAAACATCGTTGACTGGAAAAAACCAGAACTATATGGTGTAGCAATGAAAGCTAAAGATAGATCTAAAACTAAAAGTAGTTATAGTACAGCTAAAGCCCCAGAAGTATTTAGTGACTTAATACAAAATATTGATTCCAGATATATATTAGTTTCATATAATAATATGGCAAAAAAAGGTTCTGGTAGATCCAATGCAAAAATAAGTAACGAGGAAATAATAGACATTTTGAGTAAAAGAGGACCTGTTAAAGTATTTTCTGAAGATTTTCAAGTTTTTAGCACAGGAAAGACTAACATAAAGGGACACAAAGAGTTACTTTACTTTGTCGAGGTGAAATAAATGATTAAGTCTTTCTTAAACTATCCTGGCGGTAAATATAAATTAATGAATCAACTACTTCCACTGTTTCCAAGTGAATATGACAATTTTATAGATATGTTTACTGGATCAGCGGTAGTCTCATTAAATCAAGAAAACAAAGATTTAAAAAAAATATATGCTTATGATGTAAATAAAGCATTAATATCTTTACTTAGGTATATAAGTGAAACCCCATTTGAAAAAATATACAATGAAGTATTGAATATAATAAATGATTATGGATTAACTACTACTTTTGAGCATAGCTACTCATTTTATGGAGTTGACTCTTCAAAAGGCTTAGGCCAAATAAATAAGAGTGGGTACATTAATTTAAGAAGCAGCTATAATGATAAAGATAGTAAATATCATTCCGATTTATTACTATATGTTTTAATAGTTTACGGCTTTAATAATCAAATTAGATTTAATCATTATGGTATGTTTAATAATCCTGTAGGTAAAAGAGATTTTAATAAGACAATGCAAAATAAATTGAAAGAATTTTGCAATAAAGTTCAAAATATTAATATAGAATTTTTTAATGATGACTTTAGAAACATTGATTTTGATATTAAAAATAGTTTTTACTATGCAGATCCACCATATCTGATTACTAATGCTGTATATAATGAACAAAATGGATGGAACATTAAGGATGAATTAGCATTACTTCAAAAACTTGATAAGATAAATGATTCTGGTAATAAATTTGCACTTAGTAATGTTTTGAAAAGTAAAGGAGTTGAGAATGAAACTCTTTTAAATTGGTCTAAAAATTATAATGTACATCATTTATCATACGATTATAAAAATTCTAGTTATCACAGAAATAATGGTAACTGTACTGATGAAGTATTAATCACTAATTACTAAACTAAAAGCACATTGAATTATTCAATGTGCTTTTCATTTTTTTTATTTTCTATATTGTTTATTATTGTTTGCTTCCAGTTATTATTAAATGTAGATTTAATTAACGGTTCATAAGAATTGTAAACAGAATCCCATATTTTATTTTCATTTATATATTCACATTCTATCCATTTTTTAAAGGTATCAATAGTTATTGGATAAATTATTACTCTTACTTTTCTATGGCGATAGCTAGTTTCTTCAATATCTGTTGCCGCTACTGATCTCCAAATATTTTCTGTATTTATATCTGTTTTAGACGTTACAAAGTAAGTTTGTACACTATTTGGTTTCTTATCAGCAGAAAGGTTAGCTGCATGCCTAAGTACAGGTTCCCATTCTCCATGCTTAATAGCATTTTTGTCCATTAATGTAGCCTCTAGTTGAACGACTTTGTTACCATAGTCAACTATTACATCTCCAGCATTAGCATCGTTTTTATTTTTTTGACCAGCTGCCTGTGTTATGGGATATCCATCCGTATCTAGTGAAAGTTGTATTGATTGTTGTAAGTTGTACTTTTTATTAGATAAATAATACCATCCAATCGCAACTATCCATTCAAATATAGTTGGTATAGTTGCATCTTTTGTTGTTTCTTTTAATATTTTATCATCTTCACGATTTACAAATAATGGTAGTAAGTTTATCAACTTTTCTTTAGGCATTATAGTCTTTAAGTTTTTAACTAATTTTTCATTTTGCTTTTCTATTTGCTCTTTTTTTATTTGTTCTGTATTTTTGTAATTATAGGCTTTAATATATTCAGCTTTAACTTTTTGGGCGCTTTCATCTGATAATCTAAATATTTGATTGATACTAATAACTCTTGTTAAATCATCTGATATAGTTTTTTCTTCTAGCTTTCCATCAAATTGTCTATCTAAAAAAATATTATCCGCAAATTTAAATTTGTTATTTATTGATTTCCATAGTTCTGGAAAAGTCAATGAAACTTTACCTTTGTTAACGTTAATTAGAGAACTAATTTTTGCTAATTTTTCGAATGACTTTTTATATTCATCTACATTTACCATACGGTTTTTTAAGGCAGCTGACTTTACATAAAAGTTATCATTTTTTCCACTAGTTATAAATTCATTATCTTTATTGTTTATAATGAATTCACTAAGTTTTTTGCCATTTCTACCTTTTAAGTTAAATATAGATTTATTAGCATTAAATCTCTTCTTTATGTGATCTTTATTTTTACCGTTAATTATTTTTAGCAAACTATCTAGGTTTTCTTGAGTTTTTGAATTTAAAAACTTTTTGTTTGCTTTGTAGAATTCATAATATGAGTTTTGAATTTCACTCGATTTTCTATTATTGAATACACTGTTGTTTAAAAATTCTTCTTTAGACAGAATTTTAGAATTTGATTCTTCTGAAAAGTATTTTATATTTCCTCTATAAAGATTACTGTTATAACTTTCTAATGCTAGTTTTCTATCCCCTGATAACATCTGATTTAGAAATTTTTCAAAGCAAATTTTTTTGTAGGGAGTTATAGAAACTAAGTTACGAAACAACAACTGTTCATCAATTTCTTTTGCTTGTAAAAGAGTGGCAATTAAGAAGTTAAAGGGAGAGTATGAACAAACAAAAGTATGTGATTTATCTTCGCCGTCTTTTGTATAAGTTATTTTATTAATTCTTAGTTTAGCTAACTGTCTTAGCATAATTAAAGAATCATTATTAATGGCTATAATTTCTTCCAGAGTAGATTTATTGACTTTACTAGTGTTTATAAGAGTATTTCCCGCACTAGTTATGTCTCTGTTAACATCTACTAAACCTAGCTTTACTAAATTGCTTGTATAATGCCTTGACTTTTGTTCAATATCTTTATCCAGATTTTTTAATATTTTATTTTCTGAATCATTATTTTTATCGATTTTACCATTAAAAAAATCCTTTAACCTATTATTGATTTTTAAATTTTTTTCAAACAAATCAAATTTATTAGTACTCCTATCTTTAAACATGGGAGTGTTAATAACTTTTTTATAAAAATTATATTGTGTTAAATTTGGATATTTTCCCCACGACCAAGTCTGATTTTTTTCTGAATGCATATCATTCAAAATCGATAAATATGTAATTAAGCTTGTATAATAAGAAGAATTTCTTCCGTTTGTATCTTCTAAATTAAAAACACTAAATTTATCTTTATTTTTAATTTCCATATCGTACACTCCTTTATAATTAAATAATATTTATGCAATCATTCTATCATGTTTGCTAATTTTTATATTTTTTGTTAAGTGTTACGTTAACTAATAATTCTGAATTCCTACTTTTTCTACTTTTAAGGAATTCAGAATGCTTTAATGTCAGCATTTATAACTATTGGACTTAAAATAAAGTTTAAAATGAGAAAAATGTTATAAATATTTAACAACATTATTACTTTGATTGATTAATGCGTTTTTGGTTTTCTTTAATTTGTTTATTTGATTGATTAATGCGTTTTTGGTTTTCTTTAATTTGTTTATTTATTTGATTAATGATTTTAACATCATATTTATTATTTTTTTCAAAGATTTTTTGTGCCTTTTTTGCATAACTTATCATAGACCATTCTTTACCATATCTTTTAGTTGATAAGTATGATTTTGTTATTAAATTCAAGTTTTTAATATTTCTACTGTATTTTAATCTTTTTAACTTTTTTAAAAATTCATTTTGCTTTGTAGGTTGGTATAGTTTTTCCAATTTATGTTCTTTATGTCTCCACACTTTTCTGCTATGTTTTGATGGATTAATTTCAGAAGTATTATTATTAATATACATATATTTACGACTGCTTATTAATGCATTAATGATTTTTTTACTTTTGTAATGAAATTTATAAATTGATTTTTCACGAATCCTTACGGTATCTCCATTAAAATTAAATCCTAGATAATCTAAATAATCAATATTTGAATTTTTAATATATTTAATTTTATTATCTTTATATGTGAAAACTTTTGTTTTATGTTTTTCTATAGTTAATTTTGTATATTTTTTACATGTATTAAAAACAGGGTCTATTACTTCTGTATAATAATCATTGATTATATATTTATTTGGAATAACGATTATAAAATCGTCAGAATATCTTCGATAAATACCATGTAGGTTATTAATCAATTTGTTAATTATTTGATCAAATTCAATCATATAAACGTTTGCTAATATAGCACTTAGAGATGTCCCTTGAGGAATTCCAATTTGATTTGGACCATGCATAAATAATCCACCATATTTAGTTAGAATAGTTATTTCTTTTCTGTTTTTTACATATGGAAAATTTGCATTATTTTTTAAGCCTATTTTTTTCATAGATTTTAGTATATCTTCAGAATATGTTGAACGATACTTAGTTAGAGATTTAATAACTGATTTCCAATCCGGTTTTAATTCATTAATATCCATAACTTTGCATATGTTTTTTATTAAAATTTTATGTCTTAAGTTATCGAAAAAGCCTTTAAAATCTCCTTTTATTATTAAACAGTCTTTAGAATCGACAATAAAGTCAAATACTTCTTTAGCAGCAGTTATATTAGAACTATGTAATTTTTTACGATATGCTGTGGGAACCATTTCTAATTTTTCATTACTATAATTAGATAGATAATTTTCATAATTTTTTGATAATAAATTCGCGTAATGTATATATATCAAAGCATCGTGATGAGCTACTAATGATATAGTACGATTTTTTATTCTCAAGTGTGCTCTAAGTTTTCCTTTTGTTCTATGATATATGATTCTCTTTTTATTAAACATAATAAATGGATAAAATCTATACTTTTCAACTTTTTTAGGGTTGAAAACAACATTTCGAATAAAAATTTCAGCAGATTTAGGGCTAGGATTGTAATCAAAATGACGATATGATTTTTCCAAAACTTTTTGAACTTTTTTATAGTTAATATCGATAGTATCACCTTTCATTTATCCTAAAAAAGCCTACGTTTAAAAACGTAGGCTTCCGGAAATCGTCCTTACTATTGATGGACCTAAGATCAAATGATAAGTAAGGCGTCTAAATGCTACCATAATTCAGCATGGCGCTCCGGACATCTAAGTGTAAGTATACTTAGTTTTAGATCAGGATTAAATATTTAATCCAAATAATTACAATATAATTAGCACGACAAATTCGTGGATAACTATAATTATCATTTCAACTATTTATCAATTCATGTTTATGAGACGTTTGAGTCTCAAATACCAACCACAAGAATTATTTGTGTTCAATAAATTAAACAAGGAGATGATTGAAATGATTTCACTTGCTTTAGAAGCAGTAAAATGTTACACAATCGTCTAATGCTTCATACTAGTATGTAAACGAGTAGTGCTGTTACACTCTTGCATTAGGTAACTTAATTATAGTGAATATATTTTATAATTACAATGGTTAAGACAAAGACATTCTAGTTACATTGATTCTCTTAATTATAAATAAACAGAGAAAAAGGACAGCAAGTGGTTTCCTGCTGTCCTTTTTGGATTGTTATAATTTGCTTTTTTTGCAAATATGTTTATTTAGTTAATGTAACTTAAAACTTATGAAACTAACTTTATATTAATCAAATCCTTAATTACATTCGCTACTAACTCTTGGCAATGAGCTTGTTCTGATTCATCGAACCAATCAATATGTTTAACAAATATGTTAAAGCGCTCCATATCAGTTAACTGTTCTATGGCAGTTTGATCCATATTATAGTCAAGCCTGCCCTGCTTAATGTAACGATTCATTAAATCTTCCCTATTCATCAAAATTGCATCCTTAGGGTCATTCACCATCGTTGCAATCAGATACCACTTAATTTCATGAAAGCTCTCAAGCAATTCATATTTAAGCTCTAATTCATATTGATTAGTTTCGTCTATATTCTTAAAATTTTCACACATGAGGTTGTACTTCTTAGTATCCATTCGCTTACCACCTAAATAATAATTGTTATCTATTTTTGTAATATTAATACATACGAAATAAAAACGATTTTATATTAAGACAAATAATTAGAAGATAATTAGTGTTACAGCGTAAACACAAATATTGATCATATCCGATTAAAGCTTTGATTTAGTAAAAGTTCCCATATATGTCCACTTATAGAATGGTTTGTAGTTTCCTTTCATCCATTCTTTTAAGTGTTTTTTGCCATTTTTTTGAATTATATATTGCCAATTTAAGTTTGATTTAACGTATTTAGTACCCTTAACTATATATTTATTGGCAGATGTCTTTTTGTAAACAGGATTGTATTATGTGAGATTATATTAATCTTTCATGTAGATAAAACCGTGATAATGTTTTTCACCCATTTTTTTAGCTAATTGTCTACTTTTATAATAATGAGCCGAAACCCAATTTCCTGCTCCTCCAGCCAATGTTAAAACCCTATGACCTTTAAGTTTACTAATATTGTAATTATCTCCATCGCCTGCATCCTGTTGCCAACCCATAAAGTTAAACCATTTACGGCCTTGAAATTTAAATACATCACAATATGTCCAGTATATAGTTTTGTTGAAATAACGTTTTTCTTTTTTAGTAGCTTTAGGCAGTGCACCAGCTCCAATATTATGTTTTACATAGGGATGAAAATGCAGCTTTTTGGCATTTGCTTTTAATTTGTATATTTTTTTCTTACCATATCCAAAGTTTGTATATGTATACCAAGTTCCACGTATAGATTTTGGAAACTTCTTTAAATAATGATTACTCCAAGCTCCAGCATTTGCTTGTTTATTATTAATGTTCAAAAACAAAAATAAAGATAATAAAAATAATAGCATTGATATAGATAATGATTTTTTCATTTTACAATCTCCTTAACATTATAGTTATACTAATATAATTATAATATTAAAACTTTTGAACAAAAATTGGAATAGTAATAATAAATTCTCCCCATCTGCCCCCCAATCTGTTAATTTATATATAACTAATCGGATTATCTAGGGCAATGGGCTAAGGAGTTGCCAATATTATAGCCGTGGGTACATGATTAAGATAGTAATAACAAGGAACTACCAAATATTTAACTACCAGCACAACAAAGTGTGCTGGGTTAGAAATATTTGGTAGTCCCTTTATTTATATAGATACAAGTTCATTCATGTACCCACGGCTATAATATTCATGGCGTATTAGCCCATTGCCCACATCTATTATATAGATGAATAATTAACAGATTGGGGGGCAGATGGGGAGAGAAGATTGTCCCACATTTTACGAAACATGGGACAATCAATATTATATTGACCTATCAACGTTTATAGCGTTAAGCATTAATCTAGTGTCCCATTTAACTAAATCATCCCTGGGACATTCTAAAGGCATACACAGCAACACTTCACATAACATTGTCCCACTTGTCCCACTCATTTCTAACTTCTTTTATATATTAATATACATATTTCATCTTATTGCGTGTATGGAGTTATATTTATATGGGACAAGTGGGACATATATTAAAGATAACCAGTCATAGCAGGCATTTAAGACGTCCTACTTATCAAAATAAGCTTGGGACATTATTCTAATCATCAAGTATTACAATTGCTAATAGGTTAGGCTTTTTAGCTAATGTCCCATATTTTAAGCAAGTGGGACATGGATATTCTTGAAAGTAAGTTTTTTTAACAGTTTTTATATGTTATCATATTTAAGTTAAATTAAATTAGGAGGATTCTTATGAAAAGAATTTTAGGATTAATGGCATTAATATCAATTATGTGTTTATTTTTAACTGGATGCAAAAAAAGCTTAGATGGACATTATGAAGCTACTAATAAAAATTTTAGTTATTTAAATGATTCTGTAGATCTAAATAAAGATGGAACAATTAAGTACGTACATAAAAGTACAGACAAAAAAGTAAGTGGAATTTACGAGACCTTTGAAGGTACTTGGGAGCAAGATGGAGATACTCCATATATCAAGATAAATGTACAAGAAGGAAATTACGATGAGTATAAAGCAGGGAAACAACTAACTGCCAAAGTTTCCGATGGAAAATTTATAGCTAATCACCAATCTGGATGGGATGATACGTTTAGTCTTCCTAAAAAATAACTATTGCAAAAAAACAGTTCATTAAATGAACTGTTTTTTATCTATAGATACATTGAATCGCCATTCCATGACAACTCAAATCAACATTACTAAGTAACCTAATTGGCATATCATTAACTTTGCTGAACAAGTCATTATAGTCATCAGCTGAAATACGTACTTTTCCTTTAGTATATTCTTCCAATATAGTTTGAATTTGACGAACAAACTTACTGCGTGATGTAGCTGCGTAACCATTCTCACTACAATAACGGGTATAGGCAATGTACACCGCTTTAGTGCTAATCCGTTTTACATCCCACCTAATAAACTCTTCATCCACGAACTCCTTAATTGGATCGTTCTCTTTTTCAAACTCCTGTAATGCTTGATGCGAAACATTAGGCGTTATGAATTTATCAAAGTCTGAATACGCATTTAACGCCTTAAACAATACATACTCTAATACGTCCGTACGTTTCAAATACACATCTTTAATCTTCCAGTCATCCGTATCGCCTTGATAATGTTGACGAAACGGCACGATTAACATTCTTCGATACGTTCCACCCTTATTGCTAAAGTGCGGTAAGCCGTTGAATGATTGAATTACGGTGGGAGTTAGTTGGGTAGTAAAGCTATCTTTTCCCTTGTATTCAATATTGACCACATCCCCAGTAATCACACTATTAAAGTTACTACTATCACGAATATAACCATTAGGGTTATCATCCCCAATACAGACTGACTTACCCATCAGCCTAGACATCGCAAAACGTTCACCAAACTCATTCACTTTCAACGTTGCAACATTATTTTGACCTACTAGGTTAGCAATCAAGCTCTGAAACGTCCCCTTACCACTATTACCGTGTTCGGAATTCAATAGAATAGCTTTACGGCGTGTATAGTTACCGTTCAACGCATCGGCCAATACTTGCCAAAATAATATATAGACTTGGTCGTCAACGTTGCCGGCTTCATCCTTAGCTAAATTCATTAACCAAGTATCCACGTTCCAACCGTCAATCTCTGGAATGTTAGCGGTATCATTGTATTTAGCGTTATATTGCGTGCTGACCTTACTAGAAAAGACATGTTCCGGTGTATATGGTTCTAACTGCTTAGTCTTTAGGTTAAAAATACCGTTCCCCACAGGAATTAAATCCTTAGTGTGTTCTGGTTGCCTAACTTCCGTAATTAGCAGTTCAATTTTAGTTAAGACTTCCCCAATCCCCTTACTACTGTAGTTCATGTACATGGCATTGATTAGCTGCTTAATATAATCGTAATTACGTGTGTATAGTCCAAACCATGGACTACTTTCATCACTAACGTATACGGCTACTCGCTCGCCTTCTTCCATGGAAAAGCGTGTAAAGTGAAAATGTTTCATCATCACACGTGCGCCAGCTAAATAACTTAACTTACCATCCCTGCTCTGTTGAACTAATCGCTTAGCATCCTTACGAGCTTGTTGCATATCGCTAAAGTTTTCCGTTTGAATCACGTGATGTGGCTTATTGGCAATACCTTTAAAGATGGCTTTTAATTCATTCACCTTTAGGGATGGATGGACATAGTTAGTATTAATATGATTGAACCATTTCCAGACCATTTGATTATCCGCACCTGTAAAGAATAACTTACCTAAAATCTGAACCATTTGATTGTTTCGGCTACCCTGGTTAATACCATGAATATACATATCGGTTAGCTTTAGTAACCAGTTGTGTGCCTTAGCGTTCACGTTAGTAGTTTCGGTGTTGTTAGGTTGGTAGTTACTAGGTTGTTGCTTAGCTACAATCGCCATTTTAACACACCGCTTTAGCCATGTTGGCATGGGTGTTAACGGTGTATTGATCAACGTGTGTTCATCCGCCGTTTGTCGATAGTCGGTACTAGGATAAATAATTGTGGAAGTCGTTTTAACTTCAATGGCACCGTGTTTATCCAAACTTAATTGATTAGGGATGTCGATATCCATATCATTCACATAAAAATAATGTAGGCCATGACTTGGTGTAATTTCGGCCACGGATGGTTCCATGTTGTAACCGCCCATTTCTTCATCGCTAACCCACTTACTGCCATATAAATTATTGTCATGATTATCAATATCAATCACGATTAAATTACTTTGACTAGGGTTAATCGCTACATCACAACATACATTGCCATCCAGTTGCGGTTTAAACCACTCCGTTAGCTGTTCAATGTCATTCGTGGCTTGGTTCAACATATCCTTAATGGCTGGACGTTTCGTGCCTTTAATTAATGGATACATACAGATACCATTACTGGATAGTGCTTGAATATATTCCCAGGTGGTCATATTCATTCCCCTTTATTTAATTGTATTTTTTGATATAATAAAGGGTATAAAAGCCTTATTCCTAAAGACTTAATCAGACCGTTACTCGCCAAAGTAAAACGGTCTTTTTTTATACCCTAATTGATACATTTTAAAGCTCCTACGAACGTTCTAAATTGATATTGTCACTCATGTATTGATCAAGCGCTAACTTATCGATTCGTTTAATATTACCAACTTGAATGACTGGTAAACCACTATCAATCATCTTGTTAAGCGTGATGTAACTGTTAATATCTAAATACTTCATTGCTTCCTTATATTTTAAATAACGTGCATTATTGTTCATGTGAAACCTCCAAAATTTATCAAGACAATTTGTCTTGTTGACGAGATAACATATTATATAAATAAAATCTCTTTGTCAAGACATTTTGTATTGAAATGTATCATTTTTTGTTATACTCTATTAAACGAGGTGGTAAATATTGCAAACTAGATTACGCGAAGTCCGTACAGCTAAAGGTATTTCGCTCGCTAAACTATCTGATGAGTTAAAAGAAAAAGAAAACCTTAGTATTTCAGCTGATGCATTAGCTAAATATGAACGTGACGTGCGCGAACCTAAGCTAGAAACATGGCATAAATTGGCCCACTACTTTCAAGTTAACATCACTTACCTACAGGGCTTTAGTAATGTTCGTCAACCTGAAGAGATTAATTTAAATGATATCTCTACTCGCGAACTGCATAACATTTCACAGGAGCAATACTATCGAAAGTGCCAAGTATTAAGAAAACTATTTTTATCTAAAAATAATACTGATATCTCTAGGGATGAATTCAAAAAGGTAGAATCAAACTTCAACACTATAGAGCAATTTATCTTAAATGACTGTGGTTCAGATGTGAACCTAATCGATGATATCTTTGACGTGTTAAACGGCGCGTTTATTGCCTTTGTGGAAGGTCGTATGGGTAATGAACATGCTGAAAAAACGGCGGATAAATTATTGAACAATGCATATGATGTATTTACAGAAGATGGAAAACATATAAAAAAATAATTTTAATAGGAAAAGGCTCAAAATTCAGTGAGCCTTTTTATTGTTATATATTAATTACATTCTTAAATTTCATAACCATAACAAATAGCATATTGTAATATAAATCAAACTCGAGTATATTATTTATATAACTTATTGGAGGATCAACATGAAGATAAAAAGATACATATTACTATTAGCAATGCCATTGTTATTCATACTATTAACCGGAGTTAAGGCTGATGCACACGTTAAGTACACGACGACTCCAAAATCATTAAGAGGGACATGGGGTGAAAAAGGTGGCCAAGTGTTACGTATTAAAAAATATTCCTTCCATGTAATATATAAAAAAGGAATAGAAACTAATTCTGTATATCTGTCTGGGAAAAAAATAAGTAATGGTGCTACTGAACTGGGAGTGCAAAGCCCCAAGTAAAAATACAGCGTTTACAAAAGAGGCTATTGGGATATTGGATATAACGGTTCTTGTTTTGCATTCTATCTAAAAAGAGTAAAACATAATGGACGTACAGCCTTAAAGTCATTCACTCCACAAATGGGACCAAAAACAAAAGTTCACATAGATTATTACTATAAAAAATAAATTCTAACGTAAGGAAAGATTACAATGAAAAACAAATATATAAATTCTTTTTTATTAATATTAAGTGTTATACTTACGCTTACAATAGCCAACCAAAAGATTGAAGCAAATGGTATTAAGGGTGACAGGCCTAGTATTAAATACACGGTAAAAATCATTAATAAAAGCAAGTTCATGGGAGCTTATAACTATAGACACCTAATAGTAAGAAAGAATAAGGTAATAGCTGTAGTAGGTAAAAACGATGAAAAGAGAGATACTGCCTTTACTAAAAAAATAAAAAAAGGTTGGCAAATACTTTGGGTTGCAGGTGCTGGTGGAGCTAGATATAAATTCGTAGTAACTAAATTAGATAAAAATCATGTTAAAGCGTTTTTCAAAGGATGGGAATCTCTTCACCCTAAAGATGCAGATAAAAAGACCTATATTTACAAAGTTCACTAAAATATAAATTAAATTCAGAATTTAAAAAGCCATCTAAATTATATAGGTGGCTTTTTATTATACGATTTATTTATCATATATATTAATAGATGTATAATTATATAGTAATATATTATATCTAAGGAGTATTTTATGCGCAGTAATTATAAAAAAATTGTATTTTACACTATATCTATGTTTTCTATTTTTATTTTTTTGTCTAATTATAGCTACAATGTACACGCTAGTAACTGGAGAACTGGTGTTCCAAAACAATTAGAAAATAAATCTTATTGGAGTATGAGGGGATTAACTAAAAATAAAATTACAAACTTTTTGAATCATCCTAAAAAGTTAGGTAATCGCTTACTTATATTTTTAAAGTTTGATAAGCAAAACATTAGTTATGGATTTCCTCAAGCTGGTGATACTGGAGAAAGGGTTATAGCTAACAAAAAAGTTGATGGTGGTTTTATTCTTAAGTGTAAAGGATATTCTATGGGAACTAATCATCAACTTTACGAAATTATGAAAATCAAAATAAAAAAGGGGAATATTGTTAGATTTACTCAATTTTATAAAAAAGGTGTTCTATGTAATTACAGTAAAGGAACAATTAAGCATTTAAATTCAACATTATACAAAAATTTTTACCCTGGACCTAATCGTTATTAATTAGCCTATTTTAAAATAAGTCATTAAGGAGATCATAATGAAAAAGAGATTATTATATTTATCATTAATATTTACAGTAGCTTTATGTATTTTGCCATTATCTATAAATGCGTCATCACTACATAAGGGAACACCTAAGATACTTCGTGGATACTGGATAGCAAAGCAGAAATACGGTCCTTTAAATCAATTTAAATTAGTATATGGACACACACAGATATCCAATAAAAATATATCTGTAGGGTTTATTTGCTCACATAAAAACCATACTTTCCCATCAACATTTTCTGCAGGTGGGATGGACCCAGTCAGCTATAAAAAAATAAACAGTCATTTATATAAAATAAATGGAAAAAACTATAAAACAACTCAAGCTGGTAAATGGGGATATATAAGTATTAAAAATAACAAAATCTCAGTTAATCTTGATAAAGGAATAAAGCTATATAATTTACGTAGAGTAAGTAAATCCACGTATAATAACTATTGGGACAAAAAGTAAATACTGTGAGAATATCAACATTCAAAGATTCCATAATTATTTATTAATATCTTATACATGACAATTTAATGAAAAAAGTTCCCTTTAACGTATTTATTTTTAGATACGTTAAAGGGAACTTTTTATATTAACTCTATAAAACTATTTAGTTTTAGTTCTGATTTCATAAGCTCTCAAATACATATTAAACATAGTTCTTTGTTCCGCAGTTAAATCTTTTTCTGCTTTTTCTAGTATGTCAGCTATAAAGTCATCTTGACTAACATACCCTAATGTATTTTGGAAAGCGTTGATTTTACCAACACTCTGCTTTTGAATTCTTAAACTACTATACTGTTTATTTTTACGTGGTCTACCTAGCTTATTTGTTTTCTTTGTTTTAACTTTATTATTATCAGCTTCACTATATGTGTGTTCTGGAGCTGATATTTTAGTTTCTTTTATTCCAGATGGCTTTCTATTTCTGTCTTTATTTAGTTTCATTGCCATTGTCTGCACCGCCTGTTCTTTCAATGATTTCATCAGTTAAAACTCTGTATAATTGATGTAATCTTATATCATGGAAATCCCATTGCTTTGTCATCCCTTTTTCTTGTATACCTGCACGATCATAACCTTGCAGTCTTTCTCTATGTGGGATGATATTTGTAAACACAGCTTCTTTACCAAAAACTTTTTTAGCATCAGAAATTATTTGAGCATCAATTCTTGCCTTATTTTTCATTAGCACCGGCAAAGCCCCTGCAACATCAAAATCAATACTTGTATGATTATCGTAAAAGTCTTGCAAATATTCAAAAAATGCAATTGCTCCATCTAGTGAACGTTGTTGGGTTTGCATAACAATAATGATGTAGTCGGAATCAAATAATGCTGTATCTGTAAATATACTTAATGTGGGTGGAACATCATAGATAATGTAATCAAATTTTTCTTCAAACTTATGAACTAATTCACCAAAATAAGCCATTCTTTTTTCTTTATAATTATCTTCATTAGGCATAAATTTTTGTTCTAAAAAGTCTGGATAATATTTAAAATCTTTAAATGAAGGTAATAAATACAAGTTATCCATTACTGGTTTTACTTGTTGCTCAATATCCCCTTCTTTAATTGCTACCATCATTGTTTTTTCAACTGTCATATCTTTACCATTTTGCAAAGCATAAGTTTTTCTCAACAATTGAGTGGAATTAGCTTGTGGATCTAAATCACACACCAAAGTTTTATATCCTTTTTTAGCTAATTCATAGGCAGTCATAACAGAGTTAGTAGTTTTTCCTACTCCACCTTTGAAGTTACCAAATAAAATTTTTTTAACCAATTTACAACCTCCTAAAAAACTTACTATTTTACTATTTTACTATTTTACTTTATTACTATTTTACTTTTTGCATGCAAAATATTCAATACAATTATTGAAATATAGGTTTTTATAGGACGTTTTTTTTTTATTTTTTTACTATTTTACTATTTTACTTTATTACTATTTTACTTTATTACTATTTTACTTTATTACTATTT
>NZ_BPLL01000035.1 GCF_019656235.1 Apilactobacillus xinyiensis
TGAATATTTTGACATAAAAAAACCGCCTTAAAAAATTAGATATTATGTCTAACTTTTTTAAGGCGGTACAAAAGTTATTCCTTTTTTTATTTTTGAAAAATCATTACAACCATTCCCAAAGATGAAATTAAGTTATTAATCATATGCATAGCAATATCAACCTTTATATTACCTGTCTTTTTATAAACATAAGCCATAAAAAATCCCATCTCAAAATAAATTAAAATGAAAAAAATGTTAAATCCAGGAGCATGACCTAAACTAAATAACCCTCCACTGACAATAATTGGCAACCACTTAGCAGTTGGCTGAAATACAGTATCCATTAATATTCCTCGAAAAACTAATTCTTCTAAAATTGGACTTAATATAACTACTCCAAACAACATAAGAACTAAAGTGAGATTATTGTTATTCATCATTTCATTGATAGCTTTTTGATTGGCACTATCAGTTTGATGATATATGAGCATGTTGGCAAATGACAAAATAACTTCTAAAACTATAGAAATTCCATAAAATATAATTGCATTTTTGAACTCATAGCCACCAAATTTTTGTTTAATCGAATGTCTTCCATATCTTTTATAACAGGCTAGAGCTATCCAAATTAACACACCATATATCAAAAAATAAGCAATCGTAGATACTATGTTAATTAAAATACTGCTATTATTTTTTATATACATTAGTGGAATAAACTGAAAACCACATATGACCAAAAGAAACATTCCAAAGAATATTAAAGCGTTTCTAAACACTTCTGCAGAGCTTATTTTTTCATAATTCATATAATAACTCCTTCATATTAATAATTAATAAAATCATAAATCAATAATTTTTTGTAGTAAATGATTTTTTTGTGGATGTTTTGAAATAATAAATGTTCCAATTAAAATAAATAATAGCATGAAAGTGGCAGCAACAACGAACATTGGCCAACTAACTGCCGTTTTATTAAATACATTTCCAACATGCGAAACTAAATAAAAATCCCAAATAAAGTGAAATAGCATTGATATTAGTAAACTTCCAGTTTTAAAGTAAATAGCTCCTATAATGAATCCAATTCCACTAACTTGGATAACTTGCACTAAAGTAGCACTTAATCCTTGATAATGTATATTTGTTAAATGAGCTAAGCCAAAAAGTACACTAGGAATAAAAATTGAAATCCACATTTTAAAGTATGTAATCTTATTGCGATTGATCATTTTAACGGTCCATCCTAATAAAACTCCTCTAAACAAATACTCTTCGGAAACAGCAGCCAAAAGACCAATATCTAATCCTAGCCAAAAATACTTCGCAAATAATCCAGAAATAAACATCAATGCAGCAAAAGAGAAAAAGATAGTAGGTAACCATTTAGAATCTAAAGTTACTTTTAAATAAACCTTTTGTTTCAATATCAACCAGTTTAATAATAAGCAAATTAAAAATGAAAATATTTTCAAAACATTTAATTTTAAAACAAAATCATCTTTCATAAAAAATGAATAAGTCTTAGGTATTAAAAATTGAGCAATTCCAATATATAAAACAATGTATGCGAGTATCGAAAAATATTTCATCTTGCCAGTTAATTTATTTTCTAACATTTTTGACTCCTTTCATAAAAAAATTTAATAACTATGGTTCAAATAATATCACAAATTATTTTTTGTAATATAAAAAAGCAACTAGACACTTTAAATTATAAGTATCTAAATGCTATTTTTTGTTACGCTTAATCAAAGCATCATTGATTTTATCCGTATCTCTTTTCAAAAATATGAAAACAATCAGCCAAGCAAATGCATAAGTAGTTATAAAAATAATTGAATAATTAATCAAAAAATTTAATTCAAAGAAACTAGTATGGTTAGTCAAAGCGTTATAAATATAAAACATCGTAAAGGTTATTAAAAAATGAATGCCTATTTCAATGTAGTAGTTAATGCTTTCAATCAAAAATAATTCTGATAACAATCCAGTTATAAAAGTAACTAATAAGTATATGCCTGCCAACGTTGGATGAATTATATTAACTTTATCATCTAAAGCAATTCCTAATATTTCTATGAAACACCCGATGGACATACCAATAAGCCCTTCTCTAAACATTCGCATTAATATTCTCAAATAAGTCACCTCAAATTCCTAAAATTTTTTTCAAGTTAGGCAAATATTTTCTACTAACATTCATTTTAATATCATTAGTCAAAAAAGCTGTCATATTACCAGAAAAAGCTGTTTCCATTGATTTTAAATGATTAACATTAATAATTGCGCACTTGCTAATTTGCACAAAATAATTATTTAACTTATTTACAATATTTTTTAAACTGCCATTAATTTCATATACATCTTTGATTGTATAGATAGTTAGTGTAGTTTTTAAAACTTCCACTGCAACTATGTTACTCTGCTTAATCATAATAAATTTATCATGATAATAAATAGATAAGTTATCATTATTACTATTTTCCATTATTTCTAATTTATGAATTAAATCTATGACATCGTTAGAAAGTTTAGGAGCATTTACGGTAACTAAGATTTCATTGTCATTTAAGTTATCATCTTGAAGAAAGTTAACTTTCATTAAAACACCCCCATTTAAAATTAATGAATTAAATTTTTTCTTGTCTTCAAAGATACTATTAAAAATATAAATGTAAAAATTAAGATAAAAGTTAACAATACTAAAATTTGACTATTTAAACTATTAACATTTCCAATATTAATATTAATTTGATTTTTGAAAACATTCATACTATGTGCTGTAGAATTTCTAAATGCATTTTTTAAATCGTTCTGCATTAAAATATTTCGATACATTGCAGACATATATGGCGCTGGGGTTAATTTTATAACTAATTGTCCTAATTTAGGTAAAGTCATTAATGGAAAATAAACTAATGCAAAAAATCCAGCTAATGTATTTATTATAGAATAACAACCTGATAACGCATCTTGATTATTAATTAAGCTAGTAATAATGAATCCAAAAGCAGTCCAAACAAAACTAGCTAAAATTGCCATCAAAATTACCATTAGAATTACATTCCATTGAAAATCAATTTTATCAACCAAACTAAAGTAAGTACTCATAAAAGCAAATGTAAAGAGTTGCATAATCGTACTAACGATTACGGCAGATACAATATAGCTAATTTGCAAAGTTTTGAAAGATAAGTCAGTCAAACTTATATCAGCTATAACATTATTAGACTTATCAATAACATACCGAGTTAAAGCGGTTAAAGCAGAACTTATTGCTGTAGTGGTTAGTGTTCCGCCAATTATCCAATTATCTAACAAGCCTGGATAAATTGCGGTAGCATGCCATTGATTTTGTAAATTATTTTTTATGAATAAAATAAACAAGCCAAACGATATTAAAGATGCTAACAATGAAAAAAAGACATTTGCTTTATTATTGAAATATAAAATTAAGTTCCTTTTTACTAAATTAATCATGCAAATTAGCCTTATTTCCAGTTAAATTTAAAAACACATCATCCATGGTTCCATGTTTGTATTCAAAACTATCAATATCATTTTGCATGTCAGTAATAAAGTTTATAGCCAGCTTATCATTATTAAATGATATCAAGTATTTATTATGTTCATAAGCATATTTTATATCGTGGTCAATAAAATATTGTTTAGCATCAAAATTGATATTAAAAGTTAGCGCTAAAATATGTTTTGAATATTTTATTTTTAAATTTTCAACACTATCGGAAGCAATAAATTTACCCTCATCCATTATATAAACATAATCTGATTGCTCAGTTTCCTCTAAATAATGGGTAGTTAGTATGATTGTAAGATTATATTTTTGTTTTAAAGATTTGATAAAAGACCATATCTTATTTCTACTTTGAATATCCAAACCAGTTGATGGTTCATCTAAAAAAAGAATTTTAGGTTTATGTAACAGTGCTCTAATAATATCTACTTTCCTACGCTGACCACCAGACAAATTTTTATACTTTTGATGCAAAATACTTTGTAAGCCTAACTCTTCAATCAAGCTATCTACATATTTTTTATCAATATTTTTATACATCCTAGCTCTAATAAATAAATTATTTTTAACACTCAATTCCTTATCCAAAATACTATTTTGAAAAACTACTCCAATTTGATGACTATAATTATGATTTTTAGGCGTCATCCCCATAATTTTAACTGTTCCAAAGGTTGAGTAATTAATACCTGTTAGCATTTTTAAAGTAGTAGATTTGCCAGCTCCATTTAAACCTAAAAGCGAAACTAGTTGACCTTTATCCACTTGCATATTTATTCCATTAACAATTTTTTTATGATCAATAACTTTAGTTAAATTTTGCGTCTCTAAAATTTTCATATTTATCACTCCTATAATATGAAATATTTTAGTTGATATTTTATTTATTGTAATCAAACCCTTTACAAGTGGTATTTATTGTAAATTAAGTGGTAAATATCGGTAAATAAAATGCATTAATTTACCAATGCTTAAAAAATGAGCTTGCTTTAAAAATAGTAGTTAGGTAATCTATGCAACAAGGAGGGGTATTTATGCTAGAAATTAAAAACTTACATAAAGATTTTGGAGATTTAACTGCTTTATCTAATGTAAGCTTTACAGCCCAATCTGGGCATATAACTGGATTAATTGGTCAAAATGGAGCTGGTAAATCTACAACTTTTCACAGTATCTTAAATTTCATTAATTATGATGGCGATATTAAGTGGAATAATCATAAAATTGAGGAAACAGATTTTAACGATATTGGATATTTGCCTGAAGAACGTAGTTTAATGATAAATTTAACGGTTGAACAACAAATTATATATTTAGCTCGACTTAAGAATAAAAAAGCAAATGCGATTAAAGCTAAAATTGATGTTTGGTTGAATAAGTTTGATGTTAAAGGGTCTAAAAAAACTAAAATTAAATCTTTATCTAAGGGTAATCAACAAAAAATTCAATTAATATGTACTCTAATTCACGAACCTAAATTAATCATTTTAGATGAACCATTTAGTGGATTGGACCCCGTAAATGCGGATTTACTAAAACATGAGATTATGTTAGCTAAAGAAAACGGGGCTACCATCATTTTTTCTAGTCATAACATGCAAAATGTACAAGAATTGTGTGACCATTTAGTCATGTTAAATAGTGGTAACGTGGTCCTTAATGGTAATACACAAAACATTAGAGATAGTTTTGGTAAAACTAAATTGTATATTAGTACAGAAAAAAGTCGTGAAGAATTATTGTGGTTAAATCACGTTAAAGATGTTCAAACCAGATTTAAAAATCATTATTTAATTAATTTAGATAATGAGACAGCTGGTAAAGAAATTTTTGATAAAGTCATTGGTGGTAAATACACCGATCAATTTAGTCAAGAACCACCTACTTTAGATGAGATATTTAAAATGAAAGCCGGTGAACATATTGAATAAACTGTGGGTAATAATTAATGAAACCTATAAATCACAACTTAAATCATTCACTTTTTTAATAAGCGCCTTTCTTCCTTTAATATTCGCTGTATTAATTATGATTCCGCTAACGATGATAAATAACAATGAAAATAATTCAGAATCACCATCAGTTGCGTTAGTTTCTAATCAAAAAACAGTTAGAGATAATTTTATTAAGAACTATCCAAAAGATATGGATAAAAAAATAAACAATCGTGAAAAAGCACAAGCAGCGGTTAAAAATGGCGATATTGATGGCTATATTTTTTTAAATGTAAACAATGATCAGGTTAAAGCTACTTATTATGGCAATGATGAAGCTGATGTCAATGTTAAAACTCATGTAATGAAATATATTAGTCTTTTGCAAAACAATTTAAATAATAAGAATGCTAATCTAAATGCTCATCAAGCTAAAATTGTTAATACCCAACCTAAATATGACTCAATTATTCATAAACATACGGTTCAAAAATACAATGAAAGTGATGATGCAAAACATCTCGCAACTAACATTTGCATATTTGTAATGTACTTTATTTTGATTATTTATAGTTCAATTACTGCTCAAACTATTGCCAATGAAAAAGGTTCTAAAATCATTGAAGTTATTTTTTCAAGTACTACAGCTATGAAATACTTTATTGGAAAGATAATTGCAATTGCTGGTTTAATAATGACACAAATCGTTATTTACATAATTAGTGGATTAGTAGTTTATCAAATAAACGCTAATAGTTCGCTAATTAAAGACAATCAACATTTTATAAACTTAATCATTAAGAGCTTATTGGGAACCCCATTAATTTACACAGTTTTAGGTATTATTTTATATGTAATTTTATCTGCAGTTTGTGGAGCTTTGGTGGTTAAAGCGTCAGATGCCAGTAAAGCTGCTCAGCCAGTAGTATTAATATCAATTTTGGGTTTTGTACTTTCCAATACACTGCAAAGTATTCCAAACAGTTTAATTTATAAAATTTGTTCATACGTGCCTCTACTTTCGAATTATTTTATGCCTACTAGAATCATAAATGGTACAGTTGGAACAAGTAGCGTTTTAATTTCTATATTAATTTTAGTTGCTACCATCGTATTAATAACTTGGTTTATTGGTAGAGCATATAAAGGTTTAATGTTACAAAATAGCAACAACAGTTTCTTAATTCGTTTGCGAGATGGATTTAGGTATAAATAAAAAAATAAACTACATTCAAATTGAATGTAGTTTATTTTTTTACAATTTTATATTGAACTTCCCCATCGTCATTTAGTAATCCATATAATATTTTAGATTTTTCAGCATCAAAAAATCCTAAATTAACAGCCATTTTACCGTCTAGTTGTTTGATTCCATGATATGATTTTTCCAAAAATTTTCGTAAAAAATCCATATTTTTTGCATGCTTAGTAGTCTGATCAATAGCACCTTGTAAAGTGTATCCTTGATCTAAATAATATTTAATTGAACTAATTTTCATAAAATTATGAAAATTATATACCCTAGAACTATTTTCGTTACCACGTAATGATTCAATACAACCTTTTGATTCCCAATATCTAATTTGACGAGGTGAAACATCAATCATTTTACTAACCTCACCAATTTTAAAAATTAGTTTTTTAAATTGAACCGTTGATGGAATCATAACTCCACCCCACTTTTTATTTATATCCAAGAAACAATTTAACACATTTCTGAACATTAATCATTTAATTTTATTAATAAATTACATTGGTGAAACCTTGATTTAACTGATTTGCAACAGCTTTGTTACAGTTTTGTCATAATCTTTTACTATAGTTAGTAGTAACAAATATGAAATCGAGGTAAGTAAATTTTATGGGAAAACATTTAAAGAAATTCGTAATTAGCATTGTAGCTTTCACAACACTTTTAGTTTCAGGAATGGGTATGTCAAATATTAATGCTAAAGCAGATATTTCAGACCAAGATTTTGCTCAAGTATATGATACAGCACAAGACAAATTAGGCTCTTCATATGTTTATGGTGCAGTTGGTCCTAAAGTTTTCGATTGTTCCGGATTTACTAGTTATGTTTATAAAAAAGCCTTGAATATTCAATTACCTAGAACGGCACAAGCACAATATAATGCTTCAAAACGTGTATCAGCTAAGAATGCAGATAAAGGTGATTTAGTTTTCTTCGGTAGCTCAAAAAACAATGTTTACCATGTAGGTCTTTATGTTGGTAACGGTAAAATGATCGATGCACAAAATCGTGGAGTTATCACTGAAAACGTTAATGCTCCTTGGTGGAACTTAGTTGGATATGGAAAACTCGCTTAATTCCATACATAAAAAAGCACTCTTTCAATAGAGTGCTTTTTATTTTAATTATAAATTAAATTTGTAGTAACTTTTAGCGATGTCATAATATCTTAATTTTTCTAAAGACTCATAAATCATGATATTTAAATCGGTAAGCTTAATATCAGAATAGTTAGCCAATTGTGTAGTTACTAAACGTTCTGTACGTACGATGGCTTCAAGATTTTTTGTGTATAATAACAATATATTATGAATCATCTCGGGTGTACATTTAATAAATTTATTGTTACCTGTATAAACTTTTAATTTATTATTTTGATTAGCAATATTATCCAAAATGCATACCCCCGAGAAATCTTTATTAAGTATAATAATACTTCTTTTTAATTTTTTTGCAACTATATATAGTGTTTGCAATTTATTAATGCATATATATGGTACTGTCTATATTCATTTTATTAAACACATTAAAAAGCATATTCATTTTATATTTAATTCTGTTAGTATTAAGTAGTTTACATCAAAACAAAGGAGTCACGATATTGAAGCTAATAAATAAAATCAAATCTAATATAAATCAAAGAACTGGATTCTTTTGGCTATTAGTAAGTCTATTTTGGCTAAAAACAATATACGCTTATTTTACAGATTTTCAATTAGGTATTAATAACTTTTTTGAACTATTAATTGCTTTAATAAATCCAATTGCTACAACAATCTTGATTTTTAGCATCGCATTGTATATAAAGTCAGGCCGTATGTTTTATATTACAGCCATCATTTTAGATATATTAAACACCGTATTATTATATCTGAATGTAATCTATTTTAGAGAGTTTACTGACTTTATGACGGTTAGTACTATGACCGGATACTCTAAAGTTAATCAAGGGCTTAGTGGAGCATCTTTAGCTCTAACCATGCCACATGATGTTTTCTACTGGTTAGATCTAGTAGTTATACTAATTTTACTTACTTTTAAAGTTATCAAAATGGATAAAAGTAAACGTAGTCTAAAAAAAGGTGCTGCTATTTCATCAATGGCGATTGCACTTTTTACTATTAATTTATCCTTAGGTGAAATGGATCGTCCTCAGTTATTGACTAGAACTTTTGATCGTACTTATATTGTAAAATACTTAGGGTTAGATTCTTTCACTGTATATGATGCGATCAAACAACAACATAATAAAGATTTAAGAGCTATGGCTACTAAATCTCAATTTGATAATGTTCTAAAATACACCCAGGATCATTATGCTAAGCCTAATCCTGAAATGTTTGGAATAGCTAAAAACCGTAACGTTATCATTATCCATCTAGAAAGTTTTCAACAATTTTTAATTGATAAAAAAATCAATGGTAAAGAAGTTACCCCATTTTTAAATAAACTATTCCATAGTAAGTCAACTTACTCGTTTGATAACTTTTTCCATCAAGTTGGACAAGGAAAAACTTCAGACGCTGAAAATATGCTGGAAACTAGCACTTTTGGATTGCCACAAGGTTCATTGTTTACTCAATTCGGTAGCGATAATACATTCCAAGCCGCCCCAGCTATTTTGAATCAAAAAGCTAACTATACAAGTGCCGTCTTCCATGGAAATGTAGCAAGCTTTTGGAATCGTAATAATGTATACAAAAACATGGGCTACCAATACTTTTTTGATGCTAGTTACTATGATGTATCTGGTGATAAATCACTTGGATATGGTTTAAAAGACAAATTACTATTCAAGGATTCTGTTAAATATCTTCAAGAACTACAGCAACCTTTCTATGCTAAATATATTACAGTGACTAATCACTTTCCATACAGTTTAGACAGTGAAGATTCTAAATTTAAAGTTCCTAATACTGGCAGTACTTCTACCGATAATTACTTTAAAACTGCTAATTATTTAGATCAAGCTGTAAAAGAATTTTACGCTTATTTGAAAAAATCAGGTTTACTAAAAAATTCAATGATAATGCTATATGGTGATCATTATGGAATTTCAAATTCTGAAAATAATAATTTAGCCAATATTTTAGGTAAAAATCCAGATGATTGGAATAATTTTGACAATGCTCAGTTGCAAAGAGTTCCATTAATGTTTAATATCCCAGGAATTAAAAATGGTTACGTTAGTCATACTTATGGTGGAGAAATTGATGTTTTACCTACTCTAATGCATTTGTTGGGTATTAATACCAAAAACTACATTCAATTTGGAACTGATTTGTTTTCTAGTCAACATGACTCAGTCGTGGCTTTTAGGGACCGTGATTGGATTACGCCAGACTATACTGGTATCAATGGCAATATTTACAGTAATAAGACGGGTAAACTTATTTCACCTAACAAGAAACAAACAAAGCACTTCGATAAAATTCAAGATAAGGTAAATAATGAGCTTAGTTTATCGGACTCATTAAACCAAGAGAACTTATTAAGATTTTACAAGCTAAAAGACTTCACACCTGTCGATCCACGTAAATATAATTATTCTAATGGATTAGCAAAAGAAAGAAAAATTGAAGATAAATTAGGCAAAAAATCAACCAGTTTAGTTTCAAAAAATGGTGATAAATCTACCGTTGGTTTATACAAGACTGATGCACCCGAAGCTAAACATCAAGTTACTGATTCTAATCGAATAAAAATAGTTAATCCTGATACTAATCAAGGTAAATAACAAAAAAACCAATAATATTTATTATATTATTGTTTTTTTTGTTGCTTATTTATTAAAACTGGTCTATTTTTAACTGTTAGTATATAAATATTTAACAGGTGTGATATATGAAATATAAATCAGCATATAATTTAGAACTGTTATACGATATTTTCATCGTAATTATTGCTTTATCCTCATCTTTAATGGTGCTCTTAGATTATATTAAAGTTATTAACATATATATAGGACCCATTAAATGGATTTATTTTAGCATTTGGATCTTTTATATTATTGACTATATCGTAAGATTTGCAATGGCCAAAAATAAAAAACATTATTTGTTAGACACAGCCTTGGACTTAATATCATTAATTCCAGCTCATCCCATTTTTGTATTTTTTAGATTATATCGTATTATTAGAATTATTAGAAAATACAATTTACTTTGGAAAATAGGTATTGATGGTAAATTTACTAGTGAAACTCATCGATTCATATATGATACTGGTTTCATATATTTATTTTCAGTTAGTATTTTAATTTTAATCATTAGTTCATTACTGTTTGCTCATTTTGAAAATTATGACCTAGCTACTGCTTTGTGGTGGTCAATCACCACTGCCACAACCGTTGGTTATGGTGATATCTCACCCCATACCTTAGGTGGTAAACTAGTTGCAGCATTCTTAATGATTGGTGGAATTGGTTTTATTGGTTTATTAACATCAACAATTACCGATTTCTTTACCACAAGTGATAAAAACAACAAAGACTACAATGATCAAATGAATAAAGTTATTAATCAAATTGATAGTTTAACTAAAGAAGTTAAAAAATTAGAAAAAGAGATAAAAAATAAGCATTAATTATTTTGATAACTGTGTACTATGAATTGGTGCATTACTATTAGGGTATAGGTTCTGCATAATTCCATTAACTGCTAATGGAACTTCACCAAATCCGGTAGCAATAATTGTCTGCTTACCGTCATAGTTAGCCTGGTCTCCTACTGCATACACATTGGGTATATTTGTTTGCATTTTTGAATCCACTTGTAATAAACGGTGACTAGTTTGTAAATTAATGTCCCAATTTTTCATTGCCTTACTATCAGCAACAAATCCATAATTAACTAACATTTTATCTACCGTAATCGTTTTAAATTCATCATCAGTCCGCATTTTTTTAGCAACTAGTGTGATTTGATTACCATCAGCAGGTTGCACTTCTTTAATTAAATAAGGTGTAACTAATTCTACTGAAGACGTTTTAAGTCGACTAACCATTCTTTCTAAGCCACGAAATTCGTTACGTCGATGTAATAAATAAACTTTTTTAGCTACTTTCTCTAGCATTAAAGCTTGATCAATCGCTGAATCGCCACCACCTGCTACTAATACTTGTTTATCTTTAAAATCATCAAGATTTTTAATGAAATATTGAATTTGATTGTTCTCATATTTATCTGCGTTATCAGCTAATAGTTTACGTGGTTTAAATGAACCATTACCTGTTGCAATAATAATTGCACGACTTTGAGTTGTCCCTTTATCAGTTTCAATCGCAAAGAAATCATCAACTTTTTTAACATTTTTAACGGTTGTATTTAATGATATATCTGGTTGCATAGTTAATAATTGAGCTTTTAAATTGTTAACTAATTCTCTACCGGTCAAACCAGCAAAGCCAGCTACATCTAAGATTGTTTTTTCTGGATATAAAGCATTAACCTGACCACCTAACTCATCAAGACTTTCAATAATTTGCACCTTAGCGTTTCTAAGGCCTGAATAAAAGCCAGCAAACATACCAACTGGGCCTCCACCGATAATTGTAATATCGTAAATATTTTTATTCATTTTGCCTATCTCCTTTTATTTAACTTTCATTTAAGATATTATTAGTCATATAATTATACTTTAGCAAAGGAAGTACAATAATGCACAATAAACGTAAAAAGATTCTAATTGGTTTAGTACTGCTAGTAGAATTTATAATTTTTATCACGAGTACGCTTTGGATTTTTAGAGGAAGCGTATTAAATGACTTAAACGTAAAAAAAACACCTACCGCGACTGTATTTATACCCGGTTATGGTGGTAATGCAGTATCTACTAATGATTTTATTGAACAATTTAATGACCATAAAATTGCTAAAAGAACTTTAAGGTTACATATTTCTAGTGACGGTAAAGTATCAACGATTAAGCAATATGCTAAAGTTGGTAATAATAATCCATTAGTTCAACTGTTGTTTTCTGATAACACACACCCTATTAAAGAAAGTTATCAAATGTCTAATGTTATGAAATATTTATACAAAAAGTATCATATCAAATCAGTTAATTTAATCGGACATTCTTCTGGTGGACAAATTGCTTATGAATACATGGTTAATCATCCAAACGAAAAAAACGTCCCCAAAGTAAATAAATTTGTAAGTATTGCCAATGATTACCCTAAAAATGATCCCCGAGTTAAAAATCTACCTAAAAACTTGGAAGTTCTAAACATTGCTGGAGAAATTTATAACTTTGGTACTGATGCAGAAGAAGCTGTTGATATCGTAAAGCCAATGGGTAAATTAGTTGCTCCACATGTTAAGAGCTACACTTTCCATCTATACAAAGCTGGACCGCTATCTGCAGAACATTCTATGCTACATGAAAACCCTGAAATTGACAAAATAATTGCCGAATTTCTATTTAAATAAAAGGCCGCTTATCAGCGACCTTTTTTATTTTATACTTTAAGTTTTTGTAATTTAGCCATATAATACAGCTAACATGTTGTTACATGTAAAACATATTTTTTTGGGGGTTCTTTGTATTATGGCTAACAAAAAGTTAATTTTGGACTTAGATACAGGAGTAGACGATGCAATGGCCATTGCGTATGCTGTTGCCGCACCTAATGCTGATTTAGTGGGAATAGTTAGTTCTTACGGTAATGTTGTTGTAGAACAAGCCGCTAAAAATTCTTTGAAAATATTGGAACTATTAGGCGCCACCGATGTACCTGTTTACATAGGTGAATCACATTCAGAAATGACCGATCATTTTGATGTAATGCCAGTTTCAGCTCACATTCATGGTAAAAATGGAATTGGTGAAGTTGATTTACCCGAACCACAAAGAAAACCTGAAAAAGAATCAGGTGTTGACTTCTTTATTGAAGCTGCTCATAAATGGGGAAAAGATTTAACCATCATTCCTACAGGACCATTGACTAACCTAGCAGCAGCTTTAAAGAAAGACCCTGAAATTGCTGACTTAATTGGCAATGTTACTTTAATGGGTGGTGCACTAACTGTACCTGGAAACGTAACTCCATTTGCAGAGGCTAATATTCAACAAGATGCTGAAGCAGCTAACTATGTATTTACCAATAAATTGCATGATACAATGGTTGGCCTAGATGTTACTTTAAGAACTTTATTAACCAAACAAGAAACTCAACAATGGCGTGATTTAGGAACTAATGCTGGGGCAAAATTTGCTGATATTGTTGATTATTACATCAATATATACGACGAAATGTATCCAGAATTAGGTGGATGCTCATTACATGATCCATTAGCAGTCGGTATTGCATGCGATCCATCTTTTGCAACTACCCTAGATCTTGACATGGTTGTTAATGCTGACAAAGAAAAATACGGTCGTACCATCGGTGATACTTCTAGGTTAAATGACGAAAATCCTTCAGTAAGTGTTGCTATTCAAGTTGAAAAAGATCGATACTTAAAGACTTTCATGGAATATTTAACTAAATTATTTAAAAACAATAAATAAAAAAACTAAAAATTGCCTAGCTAAAAGCTAGGCAATTTTTTATTTAAAATATTTTTTTAAATAATAAGCAACCCCATCTTGATCATGATCAAGCGTTATATCATCGCCAATTTTTTTAATATCGGTTTTTGCATTATCCATAACTACTCCTATTTTGGCTGATTTTAGCATTTCTATATCGTTTTCAGCATCACCAAAAGTCATTAAATTACTAAAGTTCAAATTTAATTTTTCTAAAAGTCGCTCAAGTCCGTTAGCCTTGTTAACACCGGGTTTCAAAAATTCCATAATTTGTGGTTGTGAACGAACTATATGATAATTGTTTTTAATAATGTCAGGCATATAACGTCTAACATCATCTAATTTATTTGAACTAGCTGACATAATAGCTTTACTATATTTCTGATCAGGTAAATCATTAAAACTAGCACTCACAAACTTCAAATTAGCATTTAATACTTCTTTATAGTCTGATTGAACTAAATCAACTAAAGAATAAACTTGCTTAAAATCCAAAATATCTAATGGTAAACTATTTTGATTAGCGAAGTCATGAAGCAACTTAAAATCATTTAGTGACAAACTATCTTGAAATAAAACTTTTTTATCTATATTTCGTATGACCATGCCACCATTAAAAGTAACCGTATAATCATCTGGTTGTAATAAATTTAACTGTTCTACATAATTCCAAACTGCATTGATAGGTCTTCCTGTACAAAGAACCACCTTAAAACCATCATTATGCAATTTTTTTAATGTAGTTGCATTTTGCTCACTTATCTCTTTGTTAGAATTTAACAATGTATTATCTAAATCTAAAGCAATTAGTTTAATCAAATAACTCACTCCTTGAAATTAATTTTAAACTAAAAATAAAAAAAGCACTAACTAAATTAGTTAGCACTTTGTTAAAAGTTCATTTTTTTATTTTTAGATTAAGCTCCTAGCTGTGATTCAAGTTCACGAAGTTCAGCTTCACGCACAGATCTAGGTAAGAATCGACGAATTTCTTCTTCGTTGTATCCAATTTCCAAACGCTTGTCATCGAAAATAATTGGACGTTTAATTAAGTCAGGATATTTAACCACTAAATCAACTAATTCAGACAATGATAATTCATCTAAGTCTAAATTAAGCTTCTTAAAAATGTTTGAACGAGTAGAAATAATGTCCTCACTGCCATTTTCAGTTAGACGAAGTATTTGCTTAATCTCATCCACATTTAGAGGATTGGAATTAATGTTTCTTTCCTTAAATGCTATATTGTGAGCTTTTAACCAAGCTCTAGCTTTACGACTTGATGCACTACTAGGTGCTACATAAAGATTCAACATACTTATCACTCCTCAATCGTTAAGAAAACGATATAATGCCAAATATTTACTTACAAAAAATACGTAAATATTGACTAATTCAATAGTAACATAAATAAAGTATTTAGTTCAGAATGATAAATTATTTAAACATTCCTTAAACATTTTCTAATAAAAGGCTTAAATAAATAAATTTACACAATCTAAAAATAAGATTATAATTTGAATAATAAACACATTTGGCAGGGAGTGACTAAATGAAAATAAATATTTTAACTACAAGTGATACACATGGATTTGTCTTTCCTACTAACTATGTAAATAATCGTGATAAAATGCCTTTTGGAATGTTAAAAGCAGCCACTTGCATTAATAGTCTAAGGAAACAATTAGATAACGTTGTTACTATTGATAATGGTGATTTTTTAGAAGGATCACCACTGGCTTATTATATAGCTAAAGTATTAAATCAATCATCACCTAAACAAATAGATGATGTTTTTAATATGATGAATTATGATTATGGAATTCTAGGTAATCATGAATTTAACTATGGGGTTGATTATCTCAGAAATACTATTAATGAGTCTAATCGTAAATTTCTATGTGCTAACATTTTAAATGAACAAGGTACCCCTGCATTTGGTAAAGCGTATGACATTAAAAACATTAATGGTATAAAAGTAGGCTTTTTAGGTTTAACTACACAAGGTACTAATAAGTGGGCTAACTATGGAAATTTAAATGGTCTCAAAATAATTTCTGCCGTTGCAGCAGCTAAAAAATACATACCAATTATGAAAAAAAACGCCGATATAATCGTTGTAAGTTATCATGGTGGCTTTGAACGTGATTTCGATGGCACTCTAACTGACAGATTTTCTGGAGAAAATGAAAGTTATCAATTACTTAAAGAAGTTAAGGGCATTGATGCTTTAGTAACAGGTCATCAACATCGCAAGATTGCTAAAAAATTATTTGGTGTTCCTGTAGTTCAAGAAGGTCGTCGTGGCCAATGTGTTGGAAAAATAACCTTAGACGTTAATACGGACAATAAAAAAGTTGAACATAGTAGTACTGAACTAGTTGCAACTGGCAAATATTCATTAGATCAAGTAATAAAAGAAAGAGTTAATCCTATTCAAAACAGTTTAAATGAATGGTTAGATAAACCTTTAGCCAAAATTGACGGCTGTATGAAATTTAGTGATCCTTTTAAAGTTAGATTAAACAAAAACAGTTTTATTCAATTCGTGCAAAAAGTACAGATGGATAAAATGGGAGTTGATATTTCAGCTACTGCACTTTTCAATAACGAAGCTCATGGCTTTGAAAATCCTATCACCATGCGTAACATCATTACTAATTATGTTTATCCTAATTCGTTATCAGTTCTTGAAATAGATGGTAAAGACTTAAAACAAGCTATTGAAATTAGTGCTAAATATTTTTCAATTGAAAATAATCAAATAGTTGTAAATAAAGATTTCTTATATCCTAAAGTTAGGCATTACAATTATGACATGTATGAAGGAATTGATTATGTAATTAATGTTAGTCAACCTGTTGGTAGCCGCGTTGAAAAATTAACTTATCATGGAAAAGAAATTGATAAAAATCAAAAACTAAGAATTGTACTTAATCAATATCGAGCTTCCGGCGGTGGACATTTCCCAATGTTCAGTGATGCTAAAATTATTAAAAGTGACCCTACTCCTATGAGTCAAGTTATTGCAGAGTATTTAAAATCTCATAAATTAATTAAAGCTGAAAATAATCATAATTTTAAAATAATAAAAAAGTAACTCTCATGTGAAGTGCCTTAAAAAAGTTAGACAATTATTACTAAATTAAATATTTAATTTCATGAAATGATTTCGATATTCAAT
>NZ_BPLL01000036.1 GCF_019656235.1 Apilactobacillus xinyiensis
TAGTTGAATATTTTGACATAAAAAAACCGCCTTAAAAAATTAGATATTATGTCTAACTTTTTTAAGGCGGTACATTATGGAGTCCCTTTTTTATAGATTATTTATGAATTTCTGGTAATCTTTTTCCTCACCAGTATCAATAATTTGTGCTGAATTAAAGTTTTCTTCAAGCAAAGCTTGTTCGCTAATTGTAATTTTATGTGTAACAGTTGCGTTACCAATTAGGTTAATTTGATATTGGTTATTTAATCTACGAACGTTTGTTTTAACCATTCCACCAGGATTATAAACGGTTATATCTTTAGTTTCATCACAAAGATCAGGGTAATTAATTAAAAACGCAAGTGAAGTAGATGACATGCCCGTACCACAAGCATTAGTAAATCCAACCCCACGTTCAAAAGTTTTAACAAATAAGGTGTTTTTATCAATTATTTTTGCAAAATTAATATTTACACCATCGGGAAAATATGGATTCTTTTGATTAAGTTTTGTTCCTAAGTTCTTTAAAGTATCGTTGTTTAAATCTTCATCTTCAACGAAGCTAATTAAATGAGGGTTAGGCACTGCAATGGCCGTAAATAGTAATTTATCACTTAAAGCCGGTAATTTGGTATTAACAATTTTTTCTTTTCCTAAATTATCAAATGGAAAAGCATCAGCATTAAAACGAATCGGTGATATTTCTACACTAAAAGCAGGTACATTGTTACCAAAATCAGCCTGTTTACTAACTTTTAAATCAGCATTTAAAGTTTCAACTTTAAAATTGTTTTGCTTATACTTTTCTGATAAATATCTAGAAACAGTTCTTAATCCATTACCACACATTGAAGCAATACTTCCATCAGCATTAACAACTACCATTTTACCTAAACAGTCTGGATGTTGAGATGCATCTACAACTAAAATTCCATCAGCACCATTTAATAATCCTTTTTCTGAATTGGTAATTTTTTGAGCTAATTTTTGAATTTTAGGCATAGGAATTGGCTTATCAAATAGTGTTTGATCTAATATGAAAAAATGGTTTTCAGAACCATGAACTTTTAATAATTGAACCATTTTATATGCACTTCCTTAAATTATTCTTCTAGGAAAAACTCGTTATATATACAATTTACAGCGTCTTCTGCATCTTCTTTACGAGTTCCAATCATCATCGATAATCTTGAAGCTCCTTGATTAATCATATGCACAGCAATTCGATTTTGAGCTAATGGATTTAAGACACGATCTAAAATTCCGGTTTGTCCTTTCATTCCTTCACCCACAATCATGATAATAGCATAGTCATCAATCCACTCAATTTGATCAGGATTTAAGATAGACTTAATATCTTGGCAAATTTTTTCAACGATATTTTCGGTTAATTGTTTTTTATCAAAAATTACAGTTAAATCATCAATTCCTGATGGCATGTGCTCATAAGAAATATTGTATTTATACAAGATTTGAAGCAATTTAAGTGTAAAACCAACTTCTTTATTTAATAAATATTTGTGAATATAAAGAGCGGAAAAATGATCTGATCCAGCAACTCCAGTAATTACATGTGATGGTTGAGCAATTCCTTGAGGCACAATTTTAGTACCTGGTAATTCTGGATTATTAGTATTTTTAACGTTAATCGTTACGTGACCTTCAATGGCTGGGATGATGGCCTCATCGTTAAAAACTGAAAATCCAGCGTATGAAAGTTCTCGCATTTCACGATAAGTTAATTTATGAATAGCAACTGGATTGTTTACAATCTTAGGACTAGCAGCGTATATAGCATTTACATCGGTAAAGTTTTCATAGTTTGGAATGTTTAATCCGTGCGCTAAGATAGACCCAGTAATGTCTGAACCACCGCGATTAAAAGTAGCAATTTCATCATTGCGAGTAAATCCAAAGAAACCTGGGAAAACTAATTTTTCATCATCAGTATATTCTAATTCTGATAAATTTTTATAAGTTATTGGAAGGACAGAAGCATTATTAGGATAGTCAGTTACGATTATGCCAGCTTTTTTAGGATCAATATATCTAGATTTGATTTCTAAATGATTTAAAATCATATTCATTAATTTAGCGTTTATTCTTTCTCCATGAGCCTTAAAAGCAGCCATTAGGTAATCATCGTTAGGATAACTGCCATTTGGTAATTGATAAATTATATTTTTAAGTTCTTTAATGTTAGCTGTAGGTAATTTAAAGTAACTAGCAATTTCGCGATAACGATTAAAGATGTCGCTTTGAACATCAGAATAATCTTGACTGCCAATTACTTGTTCAGCATATTTTATAAGTAAATCAGTTACCTTAGTATCTTTAGGGAACCGTTTACCGGGTGCAGAAGTTACTATCACTTGTCTTCTAGAATCACTTTTTATGATATTAATTACTTTCTCGAATTGAGGACCACTAGCTAAAGAGCTCCCACCAAATTTTACGACTTTCATCATTGCTTCACACCTTTTTGCGATAAAAAATTAATTTATTATTAAGATGAATTTTAACATTATAATTTTAATTATCAACTAGATTCCCTGATATTATGCCACATTTACAGATGACCTATATAAGTAAATAAAAAATAATTAAAAAAATATAAAAAAATATGAGAAGATGTATTGAAAAAATGAGTATTTCGTATTATAGTTTTATTTAATCGAAGAGGTCGCAGTCGACAAAAGTAAAATAATCGAGCTAACGCATATTAGCTATGAAATTATTCGAAAGGGGAGATTGCCGAAGAAAGGATGTTTTATGTGAATTTCTTTCTGGGGCTTAGTTTAATAGGCTAAGAACTGTCATAAGTATAAAAACTTATGGGGCGCTATCGACAAAATTATACCGATAATAGTTTCATCTAAAAAATTGGGGATTCTTTTGTTTAAGCGAACAAAAGAATCCTTTTTTCTAAAATGAATTATTTGTTCGATAACTTCGATAAAAATTATTGGAGGATTAAAAATGATTAAAAACGATTTTGATTACGAAACTAAGAATAACCACTTAATGATTGGTGGAGTAGACTCTGTAGAATTAGCACATAAGTATGGTACTCCACTAGTGGTCTATGATGTTTCTAAAATCAGAGAACAAATAAGCCACTTTAAGTCAGTTTTTGAAGATAATCATGTTGACTACGAAGTGAGTTATGCTAGCAAGGCTTTTGCTAGTGTTGCAACTTATCAAATAATGAAGCAAGAAAATTGTCACATTGATGTTGTATCTGGTGGTGAAATATATACAGCCTTAAAAGCAGGCTTTCCGATGTATAAAGTTAGTTTTCATGGCAATAATAAGTCTGCTGAGGAACTTAAAATGGCTGTTGAAAATCACGTTGGTGTGATTATGTTAGACAATTTTCATGAAATTGAATTATTAAGTAAAATTTTAAATGACTTGGATACACAAACTAATGTAATGCTAAGAATTACGCCAGGTATTTCAGCACATACTCATGAATATGATCAAACTGGTCAAGTAGATAGTAAATTTGGCTTTGATGTTGAAAGTAAGCAAGCCGAAAAAGCATTAGAAATAGTGCTAAATAATCCTAGGATGAATATGCTTGGAATTCATGCACACATTGGTTCTCAAATTTTTGAAGTTAATGGTTTTGTAATGGCGGCTGAAAAGCTAGTTGATTTGTCAGCTGATTGGAATCAAAAATTTGGTTATCAACCGGAAGTATTGAACGTTGGTGGTGGTTTTGGAATTAAATATAGCGAGGAAGATGATCCAATTGCACCTGAAAAATTTGTTGATGCTATTGTTAAAGCAATAAAGCAACGTTCAAATCAAAAGGGTTTAAATTTACCAGCAATTTGGATTGAACCTGGTAGATCCATTATCGGACCAGCAGGATATAATTTATATACAATTGGGTCTAGAAAAGATGTTCCTGGAATTAAATCTTATATCACAGTAGATGGTGGAATGGGTGATAATATTCGTCCAGCATTATATCAAGCTAAGTATGAGGCTGTTTTAGCTAATAAAGCTAACGATGAACCGGAATCTAATGCAGTTAGAATTGCTGGAAAATATTGTGAATCAGGTGATATTTTAATTCAAAATATTAATTTACCACATGTAGAACCAGGCGATGTTTTAGCGATGTTTGCTACCGGAGCTTACGGTTATGCAATGGCTTCTAATTACAACCTTAACTTAAAGCCAGCTGTAGTTTTTGTAGAAAATGGCCAAGATAAGTTAGTAATTAAACGTCAAAGCTATGAAGATTTAGTTAGATTAGATTTAGAATATTAATTTAAAAATTTGGAGGCAATTTTAATGGCTAAGTTAGACGCACAAGCAATCATTAATTTCATTAGTAACGCGGACAAAAAGACTCCCGTAAAGGTTTACATTAGTGGTAAGTTAGATCAAATTGAATATCCATCAAGCATTAAAGCATTTGTTGAAGCACATTCAGGAGTTATCTTTGGTGATTGGAAAGATGTTAAAGCATTCTTGGATAATAATGAAGCTTTACTTGAAAATGTAGAATTAGAAAACAATGCTCGTAACTCTGCAGTTCCATTAATTGATATGAAAAATATTAATGCCCGAATTGAACCAGGTGCAGTCATTAGAGACCAAGTATCAATTGGAAATAATGCGGTAATTATGATGGGAGCTTTAATCAATATTGGAGCTGAAATTGGCGATAATTCCATGATTGATATGGGCGTTGTAATGGGTGGCCGTGCAATTGTTGGTAAACATAGTCATATTGGAGCGGGTGCGGTGCTAGCTGGAGTTGTTGAACCTGCTTCTGCAGAACCAGTAACAATTGGTGATAACGTTATGATTGGAGCTAATGCAGTTGTGATTGAAGGGGTTCACGTTGGTGATGGTGCAGTTGTAGCTGCTGGTGCAGTTGTAACCGAAGATGTAGAACCCAATACTTTAGTTGCGGGAATGCCTGCTAGAGTGATTAAAAAAATTGATGATAAAACTAAATCAAAAACTGAATTACAAGATGATTTGAGAAAGTTGTGATCGAAAATGTTAGATTCAAAAGCTCTAATTGAAATTCGTCGACATCTACATCAATTTCCAGAATTAGCATTAAAAGAATATGCTACTTCAAAATATATAAGACACATAATAGGAAACTTTAAACAAGAATATTTAGAAATTAGAACAATTGAACAATTACCTACTGCAACTTTAGTCTATGTTAAAGGCAGTAATCCTAAGCGTACAATTGGATATCGTTGTGACATTGATGCATTACCAGTTACAGAAAAAACTGGGTTAGATTACCAATCTAAAAACGATGGATGCATGCATGCTTGCGGTCATGATATTCACATGACAGTAGCTTTAGGAATCTTAAATTATTTTTCTGAACATCAGCCTAAAGATAACCTAGTATTTTTCTTTCAACCAGCTGAGGAAAGCGAAAATGGTGGAAAACTAGCATACGAATTAGGGGTTTTTGAAGGAAAATGGTGCCCAGATGAATTTTACGGTTTACATGATAATCCACAGTTACCAGCTGGTAGTATTGGATGTCGATTAGGAACTTTATTTGCTGGAACTACTGAAGTAAACGTTACTTTGAAGGGTAAGGGTGGACATGCAGCTTATCCGCAATTAGCTAATGATATGGTCGTGGCAGCGAGTGAGTATATTAATCAAGTTCAAACAGTAGTTTCTCGAAGTATCGATCCAATTCAAAGTGGCGTAATAACTTTTGGTAAGTTAAGTGCCGGTACCATTCGAAATGTGATTGCTGGCGAAGCTAGAATTGAGGGTACTATTAGAGGCCTAACTCAGACTATGATTGAAAAGATTGATAGTCGACTTAAAGCTATTGGCCAAGGAATTGCTATTAGTTTTGGATGTGAAGTGGAAGTAGAGTTAAATCAAGGTGGTTATTTACCAGTTGAAAATAATCCTGAACTGACTAAGAATTTTATAGATTTTATGCAAAATAATAACCAAGTTGATTTTATAGAAACTTCACCAGCAATGACTGGTGAAGATTTTGGATACTTACTACACAAATTTCCAGGCACAATGTTTTGGTTAGGAGTGGAGGATAGTTCACAATTACACTCAGATACATTTACTCCAAAGGAAGCATCAATATCAAAAGGGGTAAAAGCTATTATTCAATTCATTGAATTTAGAATGAGCAATAAGTAAAAATAGGGGCGTTATGTATGTTTGAAAATGTAGACTTAATGACAGCAATTATTACACCATTTAATAAGTCTGGTGAGATTGATTATAATTCACTAGAAAAATTAACTAATCATTTGTTAGAAACTGGTAGCCGTGGTTTTGTTATTGGCGGAACTACTGGGGAAACACCTACGCTAACGCATGATGAAAAATTAGAACTTTACAAAAAGTTTGCTGTGATCGTTAATAAACGTGTACCAGTTATTGCTGGTACGGGTAGTAATAATACTAAAGAAACTATTAATTTTACTCAAGAAGTAGAAAAAATTGAAGGAATTGATGCAGCATTAGTTGTGGTACCTTACTATAACAAACCTAATCAAAGATGTATGCAAGCCCATTTTAAAGCAGTAGCTGATAACACTAATATTCCAATTGTTATTTATAACATTCCAGGACGTACAGGAGTATCAATGAATAAAGAAACAATTGTTGAACTATCAAAAAATCCTTCGATTGTAGGGGTTAAACAATGCAATCCAATTGAAGAGATTGAATACTTAGTTGAACACGTTAGTGATGAATTTGCTATATACACAGGTGAAGATGCTCAAACGATGGCTGCTAAATCCATGGGAGCCAATGGTGTTATATCAGTTGCTTCTCATGTATATGGCATTCAAATGCGTCATTTGTTGGACTCACTAGAACAGGGACAAGTTAAATCCGCTGCTAAATTGCAACGCTTTTTAACCCCTAAGATGAATGCGCTTTTTATGTATCCTTCACCTTCACCAGTTAAGGCAGTTTTAAATGCACAAGGTTTTGCAGTTGGTAACTGTCGATTACCTATTCTATCTTTGAATGATTCAGAGAAAAAAAGTTTGGCTAAAGCACTAAATCTTCATGAAGATGCTTTGATGCATAAATTATCACTAGAGTTAGGAGATTAATTATGATAAAAGTTTTTCTTGCTGGATATAATGGTTCGATGGGCCAAAAAGCCATTAAAATGATTCAAGCTAATGATGATTTTAAATTAGTCGGTGGATTAGCTCCAAGTGCCAATGATAGTGATAAAAATAAATATCAATTATCAAATGACATGAAATTATTTAATAATTTAAGTGATGTTAATGTTTCAGCAGATGTTTGGGTCGATTTTACAGTACCTAGTTCAGTTTATGAAAATGTAAAATTTGCCATTGAGCATGGAATGCGTCCAGTAGTTGGAACCACCGGTTTAAGTGATTCACAATTAGACGAATTAAAATCAATGGCTAAAAGTCATAATCTGGGTGGATTAATTGCACCTAACTTTGGACTTTCAGCTGTATTATTAATGAAATTTGCTCAAGAGGCTGCACAATATTTTCCAGATGTTGAAATTATTGAAATGCATCATGATGATAAAAAAGATGCGCCATCAGGAACAGCTTTAAACACTGCTAAATTAATTGATAAAGTAAGGCCTGCTCATGAACAGGGGGCTGATGACAATGTAGAAACCTTAGACCATGTAAGAGGTGGCGATTATAACGGAATTAGAATTCATGCCGTTCGGTTGCCGGGATACGTTGCGCACGAACAAGTACTGTTTGGTGGAACAGGAGAAGCGCTTACGATTCGACAAGATTCATTTGATCGTGGATCATTTATGAATGGAGTTAAAATTGGAATTGAAAAAATTATGAATATAAATGAGTTAGTAGTTGGATTAGAAAACATAATGTAACAATAACCGGATGGGAGATTAGTTATGCCAAAATTATTATCAGAATTAAAAGACATATATAATGAAAAATTAGATTTAGTAGGTCCTTCAGGAATTAGAGCTTTTGATAAAAAAATATCTAACATTGATGGAATCGTTAAATTGACCATTGGTGAACCTGACTTGAATACACCTGAACATGTAAAGAAAGCTGCAATGGAAAGCATTCAAAATAATGATTCTCATTATTCAGCTCAAACTGGTAAGCTAGAGTTACGTCAAGCAATTGCTAATTACTTGAAGAAAACACAAAATCTAGATTATGACCCACAAAGTGAAGTGGTAGTTACAGTTGGAGCAACAGAAGCTATTTATGCAACTTTTGAAACGATGCTAAATCCTGGTGATAAGGTTATTTTACCTACGCCTACATTTGCTTTATATTACCCAATTATTAAACTTTTAGGGGCTCAACCAATTATGGTTGACACGTCTAAAGATAATTTTGAATTAACTGCTGAACATTTAGAGGAAGTAATTGCTCGTGAAGGCGATGCAGTTAAAGCTATCCTAATTAACTATCCTGGCAATCCTACTGGTGTTGAATATTCTAAAGACAATTTAGAAAAATTAGCTAATGTTGTAAAAGAACATAACTTGTTTATGATTACTGACGAAATTTATTGTGAATTAACTTATGGAGTAGAACATTACTCAATTGCACGTTTACTACCAGAACAAACTATTTACATTAACGGTGTATCAAAATCACATGCGATGACTGGCTATCGAATTGGATACGTATGTGGACCAAAAGAATTTATGCAGAAATTAACCAAAGTACATGCATTTATGATTACATCGCCATCTAACCCAGCTCAAGTGGCAGCCTATGAAGCTTTAGCAAATGGTTTAAATGATCCAATTGAAATGCGTGAAATTTATCGTCGTCGTAGAGACTACATTGTTAGTGCATTAGAAACTATGGGTTTTGATATGGCTACTCCACAAGGTGCTTTTTATGTATTTGCTAAAATTCCTGCTAAATGCAATCAAAATGACACAGAGTTTGCACTAGATTTAGCAGAAAAAGCTAAGGTTGGTGTAATTCCAGGTTCAGCATTTGGTGAAGGTGGTCAAGGCTATATCCGCCTTTCATATGCAGCCTCTGATGAAGCTATTAAAAATGCAATGAATCAAATGAAGAGTTATTTAGCATAATTGATATTGGGAGATTTTAAAAATGAAAGAATATAATGTAGCAATTTTAGGAGCAACTGGTGCGGTTGGAACAAGAATGATTGATCAATTAGCGAAATCAACAGTTCCAGTTAAATCATTAAAACTTTTAGCTTCTGCAAAATCAGCTGGCAAAAAGTTATTGTTTAAAGGCCAAGAAATCACGGTTGAAGAAGCAGTTCCAGAAGCTTTTGATGGAGTTGATTTGGTATTGGCATCTGCTGGTGGATCAGTTTCTAAAAAGTTATTACCAGAGGCTGTTAAACGTGGTGCAGTTTGTGTTGACAATACTAGCGCTTTTAGAATGAATCCTGAAGTTCCATTAGTAGTACCAGAAGTTAATGAAGAAGCTTTAAAAAATCATAAAGGAATTATTGCTAATCCTAACTGTTCAACTATTCAAATGGTAGTTGCTTTAGCACCTGTATTTAGAAAATATGGTTTGAAACAAATTATAGTTTCTACTTACCAAGCTGCTTCAGGAGCTGGCCAATCTGCTTTAAATGAATTTTACAATCAAACTAAGCAGTATTTGAATGGCAAAAACATGGATGCTAATATTTTACCAACTGCTAGTGATAAAAAACATTATCCATTAGCGTTTAATTTGCTTCCTCAAATTGATGTATTTGAAGATGATGGCTATTCTCACGAAGAATGGAAAATGATTCATGAAACTAAGAAAATTATGCTAAATGATATGGATGCTAAAGATATTAAAGTAACTGCTACTTGTGTTAGAGTGCCTGTACCAATTGCTCATGGTGAATCAGTTTACTTTGAAGTTGAAGACACTAACGCTACCAAAGAAGACATTCAAAAATGTATTGCTGAGGGTGCCGGTGTTACATTAGAAGATGATCCATCGAATCAATTTTATCCACAGCCAATTAATGCTGTAGGTAATCGAGAAACTTACGTTGGACGTGTACGCCCCGATAATGAAAATCCAGGTGCCTTTAATATGTGGGTAGTAGCTGATAACCTTCTTAAAGGAGCTGCTTGGAACACTGTCGAAAATGCTGAATGTTTAGTTAAAAATGATTTAGTTCGCGTTCCAAAAGATTTTTTTAAAGAATAAATAATATTTATTTCAAATTTTAGGAGGAAAATCCAATGAACAGAAAAATTCCAAATGTAATGGGAACTCAACATCCAGATAACGCCAACGTACCTTTCTTTAAGCATCATGATAATCCTTTTGTATCAGCATTTAGAGAAATTGATGAAGCATATCAAAATTACTCAGTTTTAGATGCTGATGAATATATGTGGGATTGGGAAGGTAAGCATGCTGACGCATCAGTTGTAAATCGTCTTTATTCTAAGCACTATGAATATTTCAAGCAACATCCATTAGGAAAAGACAAATACTTAACTTTTAGATTGCCTAACATTTGGGAAGAAAAAGGTTATAGCTTAATGCAAGCTATGACTACAATGATGTTAGCAGAGGATTTTGCTGATGACTTGGAATTCGATAATCGACCATTATTTGAAGCTATTTTGCCAATGACTAGAAATGCTGATCAACTTATCGCTATGGAAGATAAGTTTGCGGCTTTAGCCAAGTTTAAAAATGAAGAATTTAAAAATGTTCATCCAAATAGTGACAAATTACAAATGATTCCGTTATTCGAAAGCTTTGAATCACAGTTCAATGCTCCTAAAATTTTGAAAAAATTTGTTGATATGTATCAAGATCATTTTGGTCGACCAATTGAATACTTACGAGTGTTCTTAGCTGGATCAGATTCCGCTTTATCTAATGGATTTTTGAACAGTATTATTGGTAACAAATTAGCATTATCTAAGTTAGGAGCATTTTCTAAAGAAAGTGGTTTACCAGTATATCCGATTGCTGGAACTGGAAGTACTATCTTTAGAGGTGGATTAGCACCTAACTTAGTTGATCGTTACCTAGAAGAATTTCCAGGTTTGAAAACGGCTACTATTCAATCGGCATTTAGATATGATTTTCCATTAGATGAAGTAAAACCAGCAATTGCTAAATTAAGAACTGGTTTACAAAATAGTAAATTTAACATTATCAATAGTGATGATGAAAAAGTGCTACTTGAGATTGCCGAAAAAACTGCTAAAGAATATCACGTTACTTTAGATCCACTAATTGACGACTTACAAGCAGTATTTGATGCATTTCCTAAACGTCGAGACCGTCACCAACACGTGGGAATTATTGGATATTCTAGAGATGTTGATGGTTACAAAATGCCACGTGCAATTACATTTACGGGGGCACTTTACTCAGTTGGAATTCCACCTGAATTAATTGGTTCTGGTCGTATTTTGAAAAAATTAAGTTCTAAAGAATTTTCTATTTTAGAAAAATACTATCCTAACATCCGTAATGATTTTGCACATGTTATGAAGTACTTCAGTCCAGATGCTTTAGAAGTCTTAAAACAACATAATTCTGCTTGGAAGGGTGTTGAAGAAGACATTGAAGCGATGGATGAACTATTTGGTATTAAAGCTGGTCCCGTAACTAAAGACCAAATTAAGCATGCGCAACTTGCTACTGATTTAGTAAGTATTCAAGATGTTCAAATTAGAACCTTATTGATTGAAAAAATGAGTAAGTTACGACATTTCTTAGGATAAAAAATAAAAAATCTCATGGGATTAATCCCATGAGATTTTTTTATTTCATTTTTGATTGGCATTCTTTACATAATCCATAAACTTCAATTCTACTAGTTGATGGTATGAAGTCAGATTGGTTTTTAGTAATATCTTTTAATTCTTGTTCAATTTCTTTATATTTAGGATAAAAAATATCTACTATTTTGCCACAATTTTCGCAAATAGCATGAAAATGAGGAGTACCAAAGAAATCATATCTTACCCCACCATCTTGATTAGGGATTTGAATAATAATGCCTAATCTTTCAAATAATTCTAAGTTGTTGTAAATAGTAGCAACACTTAGGTTAGAAAATTCATCTGCTAGTGCTTGATAGATAGTTTCAACCGAAGGATGATTATCATGATCAATTAAATATTTCAATATTATTTGTCTTTGTGGAGTAATTCTTACCTTATTCTTTCTTAGCAAAGCTAATGATTTTTGGTAAATATCATTTTCCATTAATGTCCTCCCTTTCAGTTTATAATTATTATTAAATAATATATTATATTATTTATTATAAATCAAATAACAAGATTAATATAAGTATTAATCTTGTTATTTTATAAATTTTTACTATTTACTTAAAATTGCTAACTCTTTACAACCAACTTGTTGTAAAAGTGGGGTAATTCTATCTAAAATGGCTTTTTGTGATTTTGAAGAAATTTTATTACCAATGAATTTAACGCAGGTAGAAGCATCTAAATCATTTACTTCAATAATTCCAATTAAATTTTTAGATTCGTTTTCTTCAACCCCCCATACCAATGCCTTCATTTCCATAACATTTTTCATGGTTTCATTGATATAATTCATACTTTGATTCATTGATTGTTGTAAATTATTTTGATTTTGAAAATCATTAACTTCTTTAAGTTTAAATTTAGTAAGCCAATCTAATTTAAAATGTGGAGTTAAAATTGGATGTAACCATTCAAAACTTTTCATATACTAATCATCTCCATTAGAGAATATTGTATATGATTATGACTGCTTTTGAAATAATTTGTCATGAATCAATTTAGTTTGAACTTCTGAAGTGCAACAGCATCCGCCAACATATTTAGCGCCTAGGCATAGCCATTCCTGAGTTAAACTAACAAATTCATTATCTGAAATCCCGTTATTTAACCATTTTTTTATTTTAGGATCATATTGTGCACCAGAATTAGGGAACACAATAATATCTTTATGTTTTGGATAATTTTTGATAATTTCCTTGATACTATCTGACACAATATTTGGAGAAGTACAGTTATTTCCGTAGGCAATGACATTAGTAGCATTTTCTAACAAATCTTGAACATCTTTGAAAGGGGTTTTATCTGCTAAATGTTTAGCATCACTTAGAGAGCAACCGACAATTACTGGGACTTTTTTTGAATCTAAAATATTTATCAAAACTTTCAATTCTTTAAAGTTAGGGATTGTTTCAAGAATTAAGGCATCACATCCGGCATCGATTAAGATGTTAATGCGGTCAATATGAAATGCTTCCAGTTCTTCATTAGAAACGTGATAGTCCCCAGTATATTCAGAACCATTAGCTAAATAAGCTCCATATGGACCAATAGCACCTGCAATCCATTTATTTTTATTGTTTTTAGCATTATTACGACCACTATGAGCTAATTCAACAGCCTTTCTAATCAATTGTTTGGCTTCCTTAACAGTATACCCAGCTTCTTGATAACCTTGAATGCTGGCTTGATAAGTATTGGTAATGGTTAAATTAGAACCAGCATTAAAGTAAGCTGTATGCACATCTTCGATTAATTCTGGATTATTTGCTAAAGCTTGAGCTGTCCATAGTTTATTGTTCAAATCTAAATTTCGTTCTTCCAGTCCTAATGACATTGAACTGTCAATTAAAATTTTGGATGTTGATTTACTCCATTTTAAAAATTTATTCATTTAAAGCACCTTCTAATTTTTTCTTATATACAACTTGATAATATGTGTAACAAATAATAGAAAAAGGAATACCAACGATGATAGCGATTCTTTGACTAGGGTCCAAGGCAATTCCTAATAATGATAATAAACAGATAAAGATAACAATCCATGGTACATAAGGATATCCGGGACTTTTATATTTTAATTCACTTACTGAATGACCAGCTTTCAAAAATTGTTTGCGGAAATTTAATTGTGACCATGCAATAATAAGCCATACCATTACTACTGCGAAAGCTGAAATTGCAGTTAATGCTAAATAAACGGTGTTAGGGGCATAAATACTAGAGAATAATGCTAGGAATCCACCCATAATGGTTAGAATTAAACCATAAATAGGTAAACCATTTTTGGTTAATTTAGCCAACTTTTTAGGTAATGTTTTTTTATCAGCCAATGACCATAGCATTCTAGATGCTGCATAAACACCTGAATTTGCACCAGAGAAAATAGTTATGAAAAGAATTATATTCATGATATTACCAGCATAAGGAATTCCTACATTGTTTAGTACTGACACAAATGGACTTTGAGCTAATGAGGCCGAATGTTGTGGCAAAATAGATCCTAATACTACGATGGTTCCAATAAACAAGACAATTAATATTAATAAAGTTTTTTTAATTGCTTGTGGAATGCTCTTTTCGGGATTTTGCGTTTCTCCAGCAGCAACACTAATCATTTCAGTTCCAGAGAAAGCAAAGTTAGCTGATAAGATTATAGACAAAACGGGAGCAATACCGTTAGGAAACCCTCCATTAGTCGTAAGCTCTGCAAAAAATGGTTTAAAGTTTTGTTGATGTGTAGGAATTACTTTGAAAACTACTAACAAACCAATTATTAGAAAAACAGCTAAGGCGCTTGCCTTAATTATAGACATCCAAAATTCACTTTTAGATAAAAATTCAATTTTTATTGTATTTAAAAGTAGTATAAGTATGGCAAAAATTAAATTGAACGCCCAAATAGGAATACTAGGTAAATATTGTTTAGCAATTAGAGAAAGTGATATGAATTGAGAACCAAGGGCAATGGTCCAAGTTAACCAGTACAGCCAAGCAGTCAAGAAACCCATACCGGGATTAATATATTTGCTGGCATATGTGTGAAATGCACCTGTGTTAGGGTTATGAACCGAAAGTTCCCCTAGACATGACATGATTAAGCATACAAGAATAGATCCAATTATATAAGCTAAAATGGTGCCAACTGCACCAGCAGATTGAATAGAATAGCCGGTGCTCATAAAGATTCCGGTTCCAATTACGCCGCCTAACGATAAGGTTATTAAATGTTTACTTTCTAAACTTTTATCAAAATTTCTTTTTCCCATATGTTTCACACTCCTTCGTAAAATAAAAAAGCACCCACCCTTATTAAAAAGGGCGAGTGCCTCGCTGTACCACCTTAATTTATAAATCAAAATTGATTTACCTCATCCGGAACTAATCATTCCTTTGCGCTATATCAGGCGCCCCCGTTATAAACTAAATATCGTCTATAAAAGCTCAAAGACCATTTTCATAAAATATAATTTATTCATTTTCACCAAACATGAACTCTCTGCAAAATTATATTTAATTACTTTTCTCATCATAGCTTAATATTCTCATTTATTATTAATAATTATACTAATGATTTTAATTTAGTCAATATTTTTTTCAGACTTCAATTGTTTACGAAATGATTTATACATAATAGAATAGAGATAGTACAAAAACTATAACTGAAAGAGTGATAGTAATGACAGAAAAATTTTTGATTGGAACTTATACTAAAAAGAGTAGCGAAGGAATTTATGAACTTTCACTAGACTCAAATAAACTAACTGATTTGCAATTAGTAGCTAAAGTTGGTAATCCTACTTATGTTACACAATCTAATGATAAACGTATCTATGCTGTTGATAAGGATGTTTCTGGAAAAGGTGGTTCAATTGCTTTAGATGGTAGTCATCGTCCAGCTACTGAAATTAACAAGGTAATTGAAGAAAACACTAACCCTGCTTATATTACTGTTGATGAAAATCGTCAATTAGTATACACTGCAAACTATCATACTGGTGAAGTAAAGGTATATCATATTGATCAAGATGGTTCATTGAACTTTGTTGATAAAGTAGTGCATGAAGGTTCAGTTGGTCCTAGACCAGAACAACAAAATGGTGCGCACCCTCATTATGCTGATTTAACTCCAGATAATCGTCTAGCGGTAGTAGATTTAGGTCAAGATAAAGTTTATATTTATGACGTAGCTGATAATGGTAAGCTTACTGAAATTAGCCAACTAGATATGGAAGCTGGCTTTGGCCCTCGTCATATTGTCTTTGATGCAGATAAAAATGTAGCTTATCTTGCTGGAGAATTAAGTAGTAAATTAGCAGTTTTAAATTATGATTCAGCTAATGGCAGTTTAAGTGTTAAGCAAGTTGTTTCTACAATTCCAGAAGACTGGACTGAACATAATGGTGCAGCTGCTATTCGTATGTCTAGTGATGGTAAATTTGTTTATTTATCTAATCGTGGTCACAATAGTTTGGCTGTTTTCGAATCTGATGAAAATGCTAATGTGAAACTAGTTCAATTGATTTCAACTGAAGGTGACTTTCCACGTGATTTTAACTTTAATGCTGACGAAAGTTTAGTGATTTGTTTAAACCAAAACACTGATAATGCTACCTTATACCAACGTAATGCTGAAAATGGTAAGTTAACAATGATACAAAAAGATTTTACAGTTCCTGAAGGGGTTTGTGTGGCTCCAGAAAAATAAAATAATGAAAAAGGTTATTAGATTTTTCTAGTAACCTTTTTATTTTAAAATATTTATGGTGATAATTTTATGAATAAAGAACAACTAATAAAAATAGCTGAAGCGTTTAAAAAGTATAATATTGATATTGAATTTCAAGACTTAACGATAACAGCTATAAATCATCATCCAGCTACCTTAAATGCTGCTGAGTATATGCCCAATCAAATGGTTGAACTTATTTGTAAATTTATGCAGACTCAAATCATTTCTGATATGTGGCAATTTTAAATTTGTAACATAATTGTTACTTACGAAGAAAAATTTCTTGTGGTAATGTGAAAATATTGACTTTAATGGTTTTTAAGAAAAGGAGATATATTCAATGCCAAGAAATTTTAAAGAGGAGTTAATGTTTACAGGGATGATGGCTGGTTTAATGGTCATTGTTATGGAATGTTACAATATTGCACTTAGTGCTGGAATCAGTGATGGTTATGTTATTGAGGTAATTAAGGGATATCCATTAGCCTTAATTGTTGCTGCTATTTTGGATTTAGTTTTAGTAGGTCCAATTGTTAAGGGAATCTTTTTTAAATTTATTTTTAAGGAAAGTATGAAACAAAATCCAATTATTATTGCTTTGTGGATTTCATGCATGATGGTTTTGGGAATGGTAACTTTTATGTCTTGTTTTGGTTTAATTGTTCAAGTTGGATTCTTAAAATTTTCACTTGGAATGTATTTGCATACTTGGCTTTTTAATTTAATTTTAGCTTTACCACTGCAATTAATTATTGTTGGACCTATTTGTAGATTATTGTTAAATAAAATTCAAAATAGTATGGATAATAAATAAAGAAGCAATGAAATTTGAAGTGCCTTAAAAAAGTTAGACAATTATTACTAAATTAAATATTTAATTTCATGGAATGATTTCGATATTC
>NZ_BPLL01000037.1 GCF_019656235.1 Apilactobacillus xinyiensis
TAGTTGAATATTTTGACATAAAAAAACCGCCTTAAAAAATTAGATATTATGTCTAACTTTTTTAAGGCGGTACACTTATTGATTCCTCTTTTTTAATTATTTATCTACATAAATTAAATTTTTAGGAGTGTGCGTAAATGGCTTACAACCATCCTCGGTAACATATACACAGTCTTCAATTCTTACTCCAGCAAAACCAGGCACATAAATTCCTGGTTCAATTGAAAAACACATTCCCGGTTTTAGTTCCATTTGATTACCTTGCATAATAGATGGAAATTCATGGGTACCCATTCCAATTCCGTGACCTAAACGATGAATAAAGTATTCTCCATATCCAGCTTTAGTGATTACATCACGAGCAATTTTATCTAATTGTTCAGCAGTAATACCCGGTCTAACAGCTTCCATAGCTTTTAGCTGTGCTTCTAAACACACCTTATGCATTTCTAATTCTTTGTCGCTGGGTTTCCCCACAGCAACCGTTCTAGAAGCATCTGACATATATCCATTATGGACCGTACCTAAGTCGAATAACACTAATTGATTGTTTTGAATAACATTAGTGCTAGATTCACCATGAGGTTCTGCAGCATGTTTACCAGCTTGGACCAAAGTGTTAAAGCTCATTTCCATAACACCTTTTTTCATTAATGCATATTCAAGTTCAGCAACCACATCAACTTCTTTTGCTCCTGGTTTAACGGCTTTAAATCCAGTTTCAAAGGCAAAGTCAGCTTCTTGACCAGCTAAAATCATTTGTTGTATTTCATCTTCAGATTTAATTGCTCGCATATTATCAATTACGCCACTAACATCTTTTTCAAAAACAACACCTGCCAAATGTTCATTTAGTTTTTCAAAATGATCAACTGGAAATGCAATTTTATCTAAGCCGGCTTTTCTTGGATGATTATTTCTTTGAGTAATTTTATCAGCAATGATTTTCCATGGATCTTCATGATCTAAATATCCATAAATATCAAAAGTTACACCGGCTTCTCTAGCTGATTCTACTTCTAAGGCTGGCATAAATAAAAATGGTGTCTTATTGGGAAATACTAATAATGCTAAAATTCTTTCATGGGGATCACTAGCAAAACCTGTTAAGTACTCGATAGTTGTTGGATCGCTAATGTATGTAAAATCTAACTCGTTTTCTGAAGTCCATTTTTGGATTCTTTCTAATTTTTTCATTTTAAACCTCCATAAATAATACTTGATATAATCTTAAAGCAACATTAGATATTTAACAATACAAATTAAAAAAGCATTTATATTTTCTAATATAAATGCTTTTTTATTTACTAGCTAAAATTTTAGAAAGTTCTTACAGGTGTTATTAATTCAACAAAGTTTTCACTATCTTCAGTTGGAAGTAACGTGAATGGTCTTAATGAAGATGTAAATGAAATTTTAATAATTGATTTACCAAAAGCTCTTAAAGCATCTTTCATGTAGTCTGGATTAAAAGATATTTCTAAATCATTTCCATCAACGTTTTTAGGATCTAATTTTTCTTCAACATTACCCACATCAGGTGAATTGCCAGATATTTTAACTACTTGATCACTTGGATTAATTGTTAATTTAACAACGTTATTTCTTGATTCATGTGAAAGAATAGAAGCACGTTCAATTGCTCCTAGTAATTCGATATTATCAAATTCTACATTAGTTGTAGATGCATCTGGAATTAGTCTAGATGTATCAGGATAATTACCTTCTAGTAATCTTGAATAGAAAGAATTTTGTCCAACTATAAATAATACTTGATTTTCAGAAACATTCATTTTAACAGTTTCATTATTTTCAGAAATCATTTTAGATAGTTCTGACAAACTACTACCAGGAATAATTAAATCATATTCTTTTTCTGCATCAATTTGTGGTAATTTAATTTTTCTTTGACTTAAACGGTGTGAATCAGTAGCTACAGCCATTAATTCAGCATTTTTTAAAACAAAATGAACCCCAGTTAAAATCGGACGACTTTCTTGGTTAGAAACGGCGATAACCGTTTGACTAATCATTTCTTTAAAAATATCACCGTTTAATTCAATTGAATTATTTGTATCGATTTCAGGTAAATGAGGATAGTCATCAGCATTTAATCCATTAATTGTAAAAGAAGCTGCTCCGGATTTAATAATAGTTTGTAAGTTTTCTTTGTTTACTTCAATCGTTACTAAATCTTCTGGTAGTTTTTTAACTATACCTGTGAAAAATCTAGCTGGTAGTACTACTGAACCAGTTTCAACAACCGTTAACATATTGTTACTATCTTCAGATAATATTTTATTTTCAATTGAAATATCAGCATTACTACCAGTTAATACCAATTCACTATTATCAGCTTTTAATTTTAAACCAGTTAATATTGGAATTGTAGTTTTAGATGAGATAGCTCTGGATACTAAATTTAATCTTTTAGTTAATTCGATTCGATTGATTGAAAATTTCATAACTATATAAACTCCTTATTCTCTTAATTAATTAATATAATAATATAAAGTACTAGTAGGGCCTGTGGATATGTGGATAAGTCCAAAATTTATTGTTATATCAACGTTATTGCCTGTGGATAACTTTTATTTTCTGTGGATAACTCTGTGGATAACTATTCGCCTAAAATTTTAGATAGTTCTTTTACAGCTGCTTTAATGTCTTTTTCTTTTTTCATTAGAACGTTAATTTTATCATAAGCATGAATAACAGTAGTGTGATCTTTACCGCCAAAAGAAATTCCAATTTTAGGAAGAGAGACATTGGTTAATTTTCTAGATAAATACATTGCAATTTGTCTAGGAATTACAATTGCCTTAGTTCTTTTTTTTCCTTTAATATCTTCAGGTTCTAATTCAAAGTAGTTAGCAACTTGATATATTATTTCGTCCACAGAAGATTTATTTAGTTTGGAAATGTTGTTGTTTAGACCATGTAATGCTTCTGAAACCAAATCTTTACTAATTTTGGTTTGTTTAAACTTAGCAAATGCCTGAACTCTAGATAAGGCACCCTCTAATTCTCTTACATTTGAATCAATTTGACCAGCGATGTAGTTCAATATATCAACGGGAACTTCCATATTGTCGTTATCGGCTTTTGCTTTTAAGATAGCAATTCTAGTTTCTAAATCAGGAGCAGTTATATCTACTGATAATCCCCAAGCAAACCTAGAAACTAAACGGTCTTGAAGCTTGGAAATTTCATTTGGTAAACGATCTGATGTTAAAACAATTTGTTTACCGTCTTCATATAAGTCGTTAAAAGTATGGAAGAATTCTTCTTGAGTACCATCTTTATCAGCAAAAAATTGAATATCATCAACTAAAAGTACGTCAACATTACGATATTCCTGTCTAAATCTTTCAGTATGATTAGACTGAATAGCATTAATAAAGTCATTCGTAAATGATTCACTAGTTACATATTTAATTTGAGTATCAGGTTTGTTTTTTACAATTTTATTACCAATAGCGTGCATTAAATGAGTTTTTCCCAATCCTACACCACCATATAGAAGTAGAGGATTATACATTTTTCCAGGATCTTCAGACACCACTAGTGCTGCTGCGTGTGCCATTTGGTTTCCCTTACCAATAACAAAAGTATCAAATGTATATTCAGGATTTAAATGGGTATCCTTCATAAAAGTAGGTAATTTTAACTCTTTTTCATCTTCATTATTCGCAGATGATAATTCGTTTTTTAAAACAAACTTTGGAAAAATGTCTTTTTTAGTTATCTTATACGCGTATTCAATTAATTGTTCTGATAATTTATCTTTCCAGTAATCCTTATGTAGAGGAGATGGTAGTTCAATTGTTAACTCGTTATTTTCTAATTTAATTGGGACAGCGGTTTCTACCCATGTTGAATAGGTAGTTCTTGAAACATCGGATTTAAAATAGTCGCTTATCTTTGACCATAAGGTATCCTTATCCATACAATTCCTCCCAATTTAAAATTACATAAAACAATTTTATCATTATGTATGTTAATTATCCACAGGAATACTTAAATAAAATAAAGTTATCCACACCCTGTGGATAAAGTTATCCACACCCTGTGGATAACTTATAAAATATAAGCTAAAAAACCGAGTTATCCACAGGTACCTGTGGATAACTATCACCTTTAATCGTTGATATGTCAACAATATAAAAGTTATCCACAACCCTGTGGATAAAGTTATCCACAACCCTGTGGATAACTACTTTTCTGTGGATAACTCTGTGGATAACTCTGATGTGAAAAGATCCAATTGTGGATAAAATGTGGATAACTAAGCTAATAAATGTGGATAACTATTTTAGTTATAAAATATTTTTTTGTTTTATATGATTCAATTTTATGTTATGATATTAAAGAAATGTATTTGGCATAGTTAGAAATATAAATTAAATATTTAAGGAGGGTTAGTAATGAAAAGAACTTACCAACCAAAGAGACGTAAACGTGCACGTGTGCATGGTTTCCGTAGTCGTATGAGTACTAGTAACGGTCGTAAAGTATTAGCCAACCGTCGTAAAAAAGGCAGAAAATCATTGACTGTATAGACCACTGACCATTCAGTGGTCTTTTTCATTATCATGATAATTTTACTTGGAGATGTATTATGCGTAAGTCGTACCGCGTAAAAAAAGAAGCAGAATTTCAAAAAGTATTTGAGCATCATGATTCAGTAGCAAATCGCTTATTTGTTATTTATCAAATGCCTAAAGCTGATCAAAAACATTTTAGAGTTGGAATTTCTGTAGGTAAAAAAATTGGAAATGCTGTCCACAGAAATTGGGTTAAGCGTCGCATTAGACAATCACTATTAGAATTAAAGCCCTATTTAAAACAAGATGTTGATTTTCTAGTTATTGCTAGACCAAGGGCTGATGGGTTGTCTATGAAAGAAATAAAATCCAATCTGGTTCATGCATTGAAGTTAGCTAATTTAATAGAATCTGATTATGACGAGGTTATTTAGTTATGAAGAAATTAAAAAAATATTCTTCACTATCTTTAATAGCTGGACTGGTTTTGTTTTTAAGTGCATGTAGCAATAAACCTATTAACAGCCACAGTACTGGTCTTTGGGATGGTGGAATTGTCCTAAACTTCTCTCGTGCAATTATTTGGTTATCTAAGTTTTTTGGTAATAATTATGGAATGGGAATCATCTTATTCACCATTATCGTTAGAATTGTTATATTACCACTTATGATTTATCAAACTCGTAGTATGAAAAAAACGCAAGAATTGCAACCTAAATTAAAAGCCTTGCAGAAAAAGTATTCTTCTAAAGATACTGAAACTATGAGTAAGCTACGAGAAGAACAACAAAAATTATATTCAGAAGCTGGGGTCAATCCAGTTGCTGGATGCTTACCAATGATTGTTCAATTGCCAATTTTGTGGGCTTTATATCAAGCAATTTGGCGTACTAACGTTTTAAAAACGGGTGAATTTTTATGGTTACGATTAGGGGTTAAAGATCCTTACTTTGTACTTCCAATTCTAGCTGCTGTCTTTACCTTCATTAGTACTTGGTTATCTATGAAATCTCAACCTGAGAAAAATGGAATGACAAGCATGATGATGTTTGGAATGCCAATAATTATTTTCTTTATGGCTTTAAACATTCCATCAGCTATTTCAATATATTGGGTAACTACCAACGTATTCCAAGCTTTGCAAACTTTAGTTATTCAAAATCCTTGGAAGATTCAACGTGAACGTGAAGAAAAAGTACAAGCTGAAAAGAAACGTAAGCGTGCAATTGAAAAAGCAATAAAAAAAGCAAAACGAAGTCATCGTAAATAACTTCAATAAAAGAGTTGCTGTGTTTAATAAACACAGCAACTCTTTTATTTTTGTTGTTTTTTGTACATTATTTTATGATATTATAGTTACTGTATTTTTTATAATTTAAGGGAGTTATGTAATGGAAAAATTTGTTGCAAAAAATGTTGATAAAGCAATAGAAAAAGGACTATACAGCTTAAATATTTCAAAAGAAAACGCTGAAATTAATCTAGTTCAAAAAGAAAAAAAGGGTTTTTTAGGACTTTTTAAAAAAGATGCAATCGTTGAAATTGCACCCAAAAAAACATTTTCTGAAAAGGAACATAATTCCGTTACATCCGTTAAAACCACTAACAAAAGTGAAGTAAATAATAATAGAAAAAATAAACAATTTAATAATTATAAACTGGATAAGGAAAAAATTTATCATAGTTTAACTGAATATCTTATAGATATCATTAGAAATTTGCAAATTGAAGCTAGCGTTAAAAATATAAAAATTGGTAAAAAGAGTGTTTATATTGAATTTAATACAAAAACAGAAGGTCTACTCATAGGTAAACACGGCTTAACCATTAATTCTTTACAAGAATTATCACAAATATACCTTAATCACCAAGGATTAAGTTATATCAATGTAACGTTAGATGTTGCTAATTATCGTGAAAGAAGATCGGAAATTTTGAAACATTTAGCTATTAAAACTTCACGTGAAGTAGTAGCTAAGGGTTCACCAGTTTATTTGGATGCAATGCCAGCTTTTGAACGTAAAATTATTCATCAAACTTTGCAAAATAATAAATACGTTTCGACACAATCATCTGGTCAGTATCCATATCGCTTTGTTATTGTTTTACCTAGTGATGTTTAAATTGACAAAGTATTATAAAAATTTTATGATATATTCAATCATTCTTATTTCAAGTAGATAAAGTAGTCAAAGTGCTTTATCCACGCTTTTTTAGCGTGGAGTAGGCACTTTTTTTGTGTGAAGATTTATTTTAAAGGAGTAATTAATCATGGCAACTACAACAGATTTTGATACAATTGCTGCTATTTCAACTCCACCGGGTGAAGGTGGAATTGCAATCGTAAGAATTAGTGGCGATGAAGCTTTTGAAGTTATTAACAAAATATTTAAAGGTAAGGACCTTACCCAAGTACCATCACATACCATTAACTATGGGCATATAATTGATCCAGACAATGGTAGTGATGTTGATGAAGTTATGGTTTCAGTTATGAAAGCTCCTAAGACTTACACTAAAGAAGATGTAATTGAGATTAACTGTCATGGTGGAATAATTGCTACCAATAAAATATTGCAATTAGTTTTGACTTACGGAGCTAGAATGGCCGAACCAGGTGAATTCACCAAACGTGCTTTCCTAAATGGTCGAATTGATTTGTCACAATCTGAAGCGGTTATGGATTTAATAGAAGCTAAAACCGATCGTTCCATGAAAGCGGCTCTGAATCAATTAGATGGAAATCTTTCCAGTTTAATTCGAAAATTACGTCAAGATATTTTAGATGTGCTAGCTAATGTAGAAGTAAACATTGATTATCCAGAATATGATGATGCTGAAGTTGTAACTACTAATTTGTTATCTGATAAAGCGAAAGAATTAAGTATAAGAATTCAAAAACTATTAGATACCTCTAAACAGGGTAAAGTTTTAAGAGATGGATTAGCTACTTCAATTGTTGGACGTCCTAATGTGGGTAAATCAAGTTTATTAAATCATCTATTACATCAAGATAAGGCAATCGTAACCGATGTACCTGGAACCACACGTGATGTATTAGAAGAATATGTAAACGTACGCGGAGTTCCATTAAAATTAGTTGATACAGCCGGAATTCGTGAAACTGACGATAAAGTAGAAAAAATTGGGGTAGATCGTTCTAGAAAAGCTATCCAAAGTTCAGATTTAGTATTGCTAGTTTTAAATGCTAGTGAACACCTAACTGAAGAAGATAAAGAATTAATTGAGTTAACTAAAAATGCTAAAAAAATTATTATTTTAAATAAAACGGATTTAGAACAGAAATTAACTTCTGAAGAAATAAAGTCAATTGTTGGCAATGATGAATCTATAATAACCACATCAGCAATTAAAGATAATGGAACTGAAAAGTTAGAAGAAATGATTGCTCATCTATTCTTTAATGAAGGAATTGAAAGCAGTCAAAACGACGTAATGGTTACCAATGCTAGACACATTAGTTTATTGCATCAAGCTAAAGATGCACTAGCTAGTGTTCTTGATGGAATCGATGCGGGTATGCCTGTGGATTTAGTTCAAATGGATATGCGTAGATGCTGGGACTTATTGGGTGAAATTACTGGTGATAGTTACAATGGCGAATTATTAGATCAATTATTTAGCCAATTCTGTTTAGGTAAATAACAATGTTTCACGTGAAACATTTAAAATTGTGGAGGATATTTCATGAGTGAAATTGTAAGCGAAGAAAATATTAAATACGACGCTGGTAACTATGATGTAATCGTAGTTGGAGCAGGTCATGCTGGTTGTGAAGCTGCCTTAGCTGCTGCCAGAATGGGTAATAATACATTACTGTTAACGATTAATTTAGAAATGGTGGCTTTCATGCCATGTAATCCATCAGTTGGTGGCCCTGCTAAAGGAATTGTGGTGCGTGAAATTGATGCACTAGGTGGTGAAATGGGTCGTAATATTGATAAAACGTATATTCAAATGAGAATGTTGAATACTGGAAAAGGACCTGCGGTTAGAGCTTTAAGAGCTCAAGCTGATAAACATGCATATCACCGTTCAATGAAAAAGACAATTGAAGAAGAACCTAATTTAACTTTGCGTCAAGGAATCGTTGATTCTTTAATTGTTGAAGATGGTGAATGTAAGGGAGTTGTTACTTACACTGGGGCTAGATATTATTCAAAAACTGTTGTGATATGTGCTGGAACAGCTGCTAGAGGTCGAATCATTATTGGTGAATTAAGATATTCTTCTGGTCCTAATAATTCTCAACCAGCTATCAAGTTATCAGAAAATCTAGAAGAACTTGGTTTTAAATTAAAACGTTTTAAAACAGGAACCCCTCCACGAGTTAACGGAACCACCATTGATTTTGACGAAACTGAGGAACAACCAGGTGATGCAGAAGTAAATCATTTCAGTTATGAAACATCAGATGAAGACTACTTAGACGTTAAAAATCAATTGTCATGTTGGTTAACATATACTAATGAAACTACGCATAAGATAATTCGTGATAACTTAGATCGTGCTCCTATGTTTACGGGAGTAATTGAAGGGGTAGGACCTAGATATTGTCCTTCAATTGAAGATAAAATTGTTAGATTTGCTGATAAAAGTAGACATCAACTATTCCTAGAACCTGAAGGTCGCGATACAGATGAATACTATGTAGACGCATTATCTACTTCCATGCCAGAAGAAATTCAAAAGAAAATGATTAGAAGTATTGCCGGATTACATCATGCTGAAATGATGCGTCCAGGTTATGCGATTGAATATGATGTAGTTGATCCATATCAACTGAAACCTACTTTTGAAACTAAAGTGGTTAAAAACCTTTATACTGCAGGTCAAACTAATGGAACTTCTGGATACGAAGAAGCTGCTGGTCAAGGCCTTTATGCAGGTATCAATGCTGGTTTAAGAGCAATGGGTAAAGAACCATTTATTTTAAAACGTAACGAAGCTTATATTGGGGTCTTAGTAGATGATTTAGTTACTAAGGGAACTAATGAACCATACCGTTTACTTACCAGTCGTGCTGAATATCGTTTACTACTAAGAAATGATAATGCTGATATTCGACTAACTGAAAAAGGACATGCATTAGGTTTGATTTCAGATGAAAGATATCAAAAATTCTTAGCTAAAAAAGAAGCCGTTGAAAAAGAAATGAATCGTTTGAATCATCTAAGAATTAAACCAAGTGCAGAAGTAAATGCATTTGTACAAGAACATGGTGATAAACCGCTTAAAGATGGTGTTATCGCAGCTGTGTTCCTACGTAGACCGTATGTAACTTACCACACTTTACTTAAATTTATGGAAGCGCCCAAAAAACCATTAGGTCGCAGAGTGATTGAACAAGTTGAAATCAGAACTAAGTATGCTGGATATATAAAAAAAGCGGAAGCTAACGTTGAACGTTTGAAGAAAATGGAAGCTAAGAAAATTCCTTTGAACATTGATTATTCTGCAATTGATGGAATTGCAACTGAAGCTCGTCAGAAACTAGAAAAAATTCAACCACGTACAATTGCTCAAGCCTCTAGAATTTCTGGGGTTAACCCTTCTGATATTTCTATTTTAAGTGTTTATATTCAACAAGGACGTATAGCTAAAACTAAATAATTTTTTATGATGATATTAAAAATTCTATGTAAATGATTATCATATGCTATAATCGTAGTCAGTTGTAATAAGAGGAGATTATGATATGTCTTTTATAAAATCAGTTATGGGTTATGTTATTCCTATTATAGTTGGTCTTTTAATTGCCTTAGTAGTTAGATCAACACTATTCACAGTGGCTAAAGTTCAAGGAACTTCAATGCAACCTAACTTAGAAAATAATCAAAGAGTTATGGTATTAAAAAAAGCACAAATAAAACATTTAAGTGTGGTTATTTTTAGTGCTGACGGTGTGGATCCGGATGAAGTCGGTTCAGGTAATTATTATGTAAAAAGAGTGATTGGATTGCCTGGAGACACTGTTGACTATAAAGATGGCAATATTTATGTTAATGGTAAAAAAATAAACCAAAGTTTCATTAATGCTTATCAACGAAGCGTTGGTACAGGAACTGTCCAAGGTTATCAAGAAGATAGTAATTGGGATATTAAAAAACTATCATCACATTGGAAGTACAATCATGGAGCAGTTAAGGTGCCTAAGAACAGTTACTTTGTACTTGGTGATCACCGCAGTGTTTCTAATGACAGTAGGTATTGGGGATTTGTTCCTAAGGATAAAATTATGGGAGTAGCTAAAACATTCCCATTATTAGGCTCTAGTACTAAACGTCATAACGTAAATGATTTAGCTTACTAATAAAAAAACTATGACTTAGTCATAGTTTTTTTATATTGGATTTGCTTGTTTATTAAAAAAAGATTAGAATAATTTTAATATTTATTAGGAGTGATGAAATGCCTAACTCAGAATTAACCAAGTATAATTATGACAAAATGGAAAAAAGTTTTAAAAAAGAAAAACTACATGATGTAGTTTCACGAACCATTGTTAATAACGGAATTAGAAATAGTGCTAAAGATAATCATGTTAATGATCGTTTAAGTGGATCATTTTCAGTTGAACTAGATACTGGAAAAGTTTCTGATCAAAAAGCATCTGGTAGATGTTGGTTGTTTTCTCTATTAAATGTTTTGAAGCATGATTTTGCTAAAAAATATGATGTTAAGGATTTTGAACTATCTCAAAGCTATTTATTTTTCTGGGATAAAGTGGAAAGAGCGAATATTTACTATGATCGCATTTTAGAAACAGCACAATTACCTACTGATGATCGTCTATTAACTGAATATTTAGCTTATCCAGGTGAAGACGGCGGAGAATGGGGCATGGCAGTGGCATTAGTGCAAAAATATGGTGTAATGCCTACGAGTGCTTTTCCAGAAAGTAATGTTACAAACAACACACGTGACTTGGATGAAGTTTTAAATTTAAAACTACGTCGAGATGGCTTAACACTTAGAAAAATGGTACACGCTAAAGCTTCAGATGAAGAAATTAAAGCTACACGTAAAAAAATGTTAGCTGAAATTTATCGCATTGCCGGATATGCATGTGGTGTTCCACGTGAAACATTTGACTTTGAATATCGCGATGATAAGAAAAAATATCATTTAGATAAAAACCTAACACCACAACAGTTTTATGCAAAATATTTTGATGTTGAACTAGATGACTATATACAACTGTCCAATTATCCAGATAAGGCAATGAATAAATTATATAACATGTCTTTTGCTGATAATGTAGTTGGTGGGCCGCATGTACATTTCTTAAATATGCCAATGGAAGTTTTAAAAGATGCAGCGATTAAACAACTAAAAGCTGGTCAAGCCGTTTGGTTTGGAAATGATGTAGCAACTCAATCAAATAGTAAAGAAGGCCTTTTGGACGCTAACTTATATCATTATGATGAACTTTTTGATGTTGATTTAGCCATGACTAAACAAGAACGTTTTAAATATCATCAAGCAGTTCCTAGTCATGCAATGACACTGACTGGAGTAGATTTAGTCGATGATAAATCTACTAAGTGGAAAGTAGAAAATAGTTGGGGTGAAAAAGTTGGTGAAAAGGGTTATTTCAAAATGTCAGATAGTTGGATGGACGAATATGTCTATGAAGTAATCGTTAATAAAAAGTACTTAAGTGAAAGTAATCAAAAATTACTAGACCAAACTCCAATTGAACTACAACCTTGGGAATAAAAATAATAGGAGATGAATACATTTGGCAAAATCAGAATTAACTGCAGAAATGTTACACGATTTAAGAAAACAATATGAAAGTGCTCCAGAATCTAGTATTTTAGAACGTGCAGTGACTCAAAATGGAATTAATAATGTTGCTAAGGATAAAGATATAAAAACTAAATTAAACCCAGTTTTTTCTGTAGAGGTAGAAACTGGAAATGTTTCTAATCAAAAACGCTCAGGAAGATGTTGGCTATTTTCAATTTTAAATACTTTAAAACATCGTTTTGCGAAAAAGTATAATGTTAAAAATTTTGAGTTATCGCAAAACTATCTATTCTTTTGGGATAAAATTGAACGAGCTAACATTTTCTATGACCGTATGATTGCTACAGCTGGACTACCTACCAATGATCGAACTGTTTCTTTTTACTTAGATGGACCTGGAACTGATGGTGGACAATGGGCGATGGCTGCTTCGTTAGTACAAAAGTACGGAGTAATGCCTACTAGCGCTTTTTCAGAGACTAATGTTTCAGAGAATACTACCGATTTAAACGAAGTTTTAAACTTGAAATTACGTCGTGATGGTATGAAGCTACGTGAAATGGTAAATAATGATGCTACTGACGAAGACATTAATGTAGCTCGTGAAAAAATGTTGTCAGAGGTTTATCGAATTGCTGGATATTCCTTGGGAGTGCCACCAAAAACATTTGATTTTGAATATCGTGACGATAAAAAGAAATATCATTTAGATTGTAATTTAACTCCTAAGAGTTTTTATGCTAAATACTTTTCTGACGTAGATTTAAATGACTATGTAGTTTTATCTAACTCACCAGATAAAGCAATGAATAAAAGATACAGCATGAGTGCACAAAATAATGTTGTAGGTGGAATTAATATTGAATTTTTAAATCTTACGATGCCAGAATTAAAAACAGCTGCGATAGATCAATTGAAATCCGGTGAAACTGTATGGTTTGGAAATGATGTCACTAGACAACTAAGTCGAAAAGAAGGTTTGTTAGATGCAAATCTTTATCATTATGATGAATTGTTTAATCTTAACCTATCAATGACTAAAGCTGAACGTTTAGCATACAAGCAAGGTGAAGTCAGCCATGCAATGACTCTAACAGGAGTTGATTTAGTAAACGACAAACCAACTAAGTGGAAAGTAGAAAATAGTTGGGGTGATAAGAACGGTTTTAATGGATACTTTGTTATGGCCGATAATTGGATGGATGAATATGTTTACGAAGTAGTAATTAATAAAAAGTTCCTTACTGACTCACAACGAGAACTATTATCATTAGCTCCAGAAGAATTAAAACCTTGGGATTCACTAGCTTAAAATTGACTATGTGCATCAATTAGGATTATCATAATTTAGGTAAAATATATTTGTATCATTGCGGATTTATTATCAAGGAGGAAGACTTTTGTCTAAAAGATTTAAAATAATTGAAGAATCATTAACTGGAGTTTCAGTTTATATTGACCAAAAGACGGGTGTTGAATATGGTGGTTACGGAAGTACTTTAACACCACTTAGAAATCCTGATGGAAGTCTTTTTGTTGATAAAGATGCTATTGACGATGACTATGAAGATAAAAACTAAATTATAAAAAAGCGCTAACTACGGTTAGTGCTTTTTAATTGTGTTCAAGGAGGTGATTAGATGTTCTTATGGATTCATTTATTGATAGCTATTTTGTTTATATTTACATTTATTATGGGCTTAACTAGACGTAAGAACGCTTTTATTTATCAAATGATTTCAAGAATTTTTTATTTAATATTTTTAATTACTGGTGGTTTCTTATTTTTTAAAGCCTTCCATAGAACTCCCATGCTACTTAGTTTCAAGGCGATATTTGCTTTGATTTTTATAGTTGCTGCAGAATATGGATTTGCTAAAAATAATAGCAACAAAATGAATAAACATATCTTGTGGATCTTAATACTTATGCTTATTTTGTTAATCATTGTGGGATTTTTAGCTGCCGGTGGTCGTCCATTTATATAAAAAGGTTTGATGCTAAACACATCAAACCTTTTTATATTCTACTAATGGCGATTATTTTTTTATTATTAGGCATATCATTTTCGTCGATTAAGTAAACATCCCCACCAAATCCAATGGTGGTAATTGCTAAATTATTAACTTGTTTATCACTTTTTTCACTTTCATTAATCATTAATGTATCAATATATCCAGAAATTGCTGCGCTGGTAATTTCTTCAATGTCAGTTAAAACTTTGGATTTATTTTTAGCTTTATTGTAATTGAATTTAAGGTTATTAATAAATTTTTGATATAGTTTTTCGTTCACATATTTAGTAATCGAATCAACATCTGGATTATTTTGATAATTAACGTAAATATCGCTAACTAAGTTACTATATTTAGATTGTTCAGCATATAATTTACAATCATCTTCATTACCAACTACTACTAGTGGAAGTGTATCGTCATGATTCAATTTTTCGATTACACATTCATCAATTAATTTAAAAAAGTCTTTTTGGTTGTTGGTAAAGGCAAAAGCAGGTGCATTAGGAACTTTTAATAATGTCTGACTTTGATTGTTTACATTGTACATTTTAAAATCATTATTTTTGATGACTAGCAAATTATAATAACATTCATCCGTAATGTCTTTAATTAAAGGCATTATATGCATGGTAGAAGCAATAACGGCACTGGTTTTAGTTTGATGAGTCAAACTAAAAGTATGCATAGAATCACAACTTACATAAATAGCAATTCCCATACTGTTACTTACATTTTTTTCTCGCGAGTAATTAAAGCGTTTTAATTTTTTAGAATATTTGTTCCAAAAATTTTCGTTATATTTTTCGATAAAACGGTCTTTAACTTTATTTAATAATTTATCAAACGCCAAATTATCTGGAATTTCATTAAATGAAATCAGTAGTGAAATAAATGGACCTTGTTCGGCTTCTAATGTTAATGTGTTTTTAAGTTGCATATCTATGTTCAACCTATAAACCTCCCCAATAATTGGTAAACTACATTATATCACTTGTTACGATGATGTTATTATGGTCTATGCTATAATTAAAAATGTTAGTAGAATATTAATTACTGACACTGGAGGATATGATTATTTTGATAGATTGGTCTTTAATATGGGAATTTATCATTTTTTTAAATACAAGTTTAGCTATAATAACTGTATTTAGACAACCCAGAGATATTGCGGCAACTTGGGCATGGTTACTAGTCTTAACTTTCTTACCTGTATTAGGATTTTTAGTTTATGCTTTCGTGGGTCGTAAACTGCCTAAAAAACGATTGTTCAGATTTCAACAACAAGATCTATTAAAAATGGACAATATTCTAAGTAAATTGAATCGCAAGTATGCGGATCCTAAGAAAATTAAGGCGGATGAAGTAGCCTATCAAGCTCGTGATATGGTACGTTTATTTAAAAATACTGACATGGCATATCTTGAAAGACGTAATAAAGTGCATATATACAAAGACGGATATGGATTATTTACACAAATGATTAATGACATTAAACACGCTAAAAAATCCATTAACGTAGAATTTTACACTTTTTATAACGATAAGATTGGTCAACAAATTTTAAAATTACTTACTATGAAAGCACGTGAGGGAGTACTTGTTCATGTAATATATGACAGTTGGGGTTCCATGGGTACGACACGGCGCTTTTTTAAGCCATTAATTAATGCAGGTGGCTATGCGGAACCTTTCTTACACACGCATTCAGTAATAACTGATTTTAGAATTAACTTTAGAAATCACCGAAAAATTGTAGTTATCGATGGACAAACTGGTTATGTCGGTGGCTTTAATATTGGCGATCAATATTTAGGTCGTAAGAAAAAATTCGGTCATTGGCGAGACACACATCTAAGAGTTGTAGGTTCGGCAGTTTATAGTTTACAATCACAATTTATTTTGGATTGGAACGTTACGGACATTAAAAATAAAATTGATGAGGAAAGAGATCATGAATTTTATTTCCCACCATTTAAGTCTGAGGGAACTACCAATATGCAAATTGTATCTAGTGGCCCGGATTCTGATTTAGAACAGATTAAAATTGGTTACATCAAAATGATTCAAAGTGCTAAAAATTATTGTTGGATTCAAACACCATACTTAATTCCAGATGATAGTACTTTAGATGCCATTAGAATTGCGGCGATGTCAGGAGTAGACGTTAGAATTATGGTGCCAAATAAACCAGATCATTTATTTGTTTATCGTGCAACTCAATATTATGCAAAGCGGTTAGCTAATGAAGGCGTCAAGATTTATTACTATCAAAATGGTTTTATGCACGCGAAAACGGCAGTTATAGATGATAAAATTGCTTCAGTCGGCTCGGCTAATTTTGATTTCAGAAGTTTTAAACTTAATTTTGAAATTAATGCTTTTTTGTATGATACTGAGTTTAGTAGTCGCTTAAAAGCTATCTATTTAAAAGATATAAAAGATAGTGAGTTACAGACAGTTGAAATGTTTAAAAGGCAGTCTTTTTGGCTAACTTTTAAACAAATATTTAGTCGCTTACTTTCGCCAATACTATAAAAAGCTAGCTGAATTTTGAAGTGCCTTAAAAAAGTTAGACAATTATTACTAAATTAAATATTTAATTTCATGGAATGATTTCGATATTCA
>NZ_BPLL01000038.1 GCF_019656235.1 Apilactobacillus xinyiensis
CAACATGACCGTGATATTAACGCATCTATGAATATATTAAATGCTTAAAAGACTATCTAGGCTCGGAACGAGCCATGTTAAATAATTGTAACCTCTGCACGAAAGTGCTAGACACTATCGTGTAAGTCAGCAGTGTTCCCAGAAGCTCGGTAATTAATGACCGAGTAGTTCACGTCTTTAAAACCTAAATTTGAAATTATAAACATCAGTGCTGATGGCAATATGGTATATGTATTTTTAAAATGTATTGTAAACGATAAACATATAAATAAAGTGTGCAATATTTATCGTATTGAAGATGATATGATTACTGAACATTGGGACATTATTGAACATAATGTAGAAAATAAACAATCTAATAATTCAAATGGATTATTCTAAAAAAAGCGCGAGTAAACTACTCGCGCTTTTTATGTTCAGAAACCGTATTCAATAACATATCTAAATATTCAATAAATTTATCTTTACCTAAACGAAGTTTGCTGAACTCTTGGTATTTTAATTGTTTAGTTTTATCTATTTTGGCAATAATTTCGTTAGCATATTCTAAGGACCAATCACTTATCCTATTATCATGTACGCTTTGCAATACAAAATGATGCAACATCCCCAAAAGATAAATAGCATCATAGACATCATAGTTCATAGACATAATTTCCTTAACAGTTTTCACTGCAAACTTCAATTCTAATCCTCCAGAAGGTGGATTGTGATAAAAATAATGCAAGGCATTTATATTCTTAGAAAAAACATCATAGTCTTTAATACAAAAGCACCTTAAATAATCAATCCCTTTTAAATTATCAGAAACCTGAACTTGATTAAATAAATATGAGGCAATTCCATTGATTAATTCTTGTTTGTTTTTAAAATACCAGTACAGTGAAGAAGCTTTAATATCTAGTTTTTCAGCTAATTTACGCATATTTAAGTTTTCATTATTGTTCAACATTTCTAAACCGGTTGATACAATTAACTCTTTAGAAATTGGCATCATTATCACTCATTTCAAAAAAATACTATTACTTGACTCTAACAACGTTAGATGTTACTATCTAACAACGTTAGATAATTATAACAAAGGAGGCAAGGTTGTCAATGTCGTTCTTAGAACTTAAAAACATTAAAAAATCTTATTATCTCGGTAAAGAAGAATTCAAAGTCCTTAAAGGAATTGATTTGAAATTTGAACGTGGTGAAATGGTATCCATCCTAGGTGAATCTGGTGGTGGTAAATCAACCTTAATGAACATTATCGGTGGTTTAGACAGTAAGTATGATGGTGAAGTATTACTAAATGGTAATTCATTAAAACATGATACTAGTAAAGAACTAGATGAATATCGTCGCAAAACCATTGGTTTTATTTTCCAAAGTTTTAACCTAATAAGTCATTTAACCATTTTAGATAATGTTTTGGTATCACTCGAAATGACTAAACTCAGTAAAAAAGAACAGTTAAAACGTGCTAAAGCATTATTAGTTAAAGTTGGTTTAGGTGAGCAAATGAAAAAGTACCCTAATCAACTTTCTGGTGGTCAAAAGCAAAGAGTTTCTATTGCTAGAGCGTTAGCATCTGATCCTGAAATGATTATCGCTGACGAACCTACTGGTGCTTTAGATCCACAAAATACTGTGGAAATTCTAAAGCTACTTGATGATATTGCTAAAGATGGCAAACTAGTTTTAACCGTTACTCATTCTCAAAAAGTAGCTGATTATGGTAGCCGTATCGTGCATATGACTAATGGTAAAGTCGATGAGGATAAGCAATTAAAAGAAAAATACCCTGTTAAACAACAAGATAATTTAGAATCTAGAGCCTTGAGTAATAAATCAATTTTTAAGATGACTCTAGATAACATGAAATATAATTTGAAGCGTAATATATTAATCATCTTTGGTGGGCTAATTGGTCTATTCTCTGTGTTATTTATGTTAGGACTAGGTAATGGTGTTCGTGGATATATGAACCATGAAATTTATTCTCAGATCAACCCTAATTCAGTTGCTATTAATCATAAAGACACCAATAATCGTAGTCCATTTACGCAAAAAGATATTGACCGCATTAAAAATGTTAAAAACGTTAAAGGTGTACAAAAGAATTACATGGCTACTGGTGCTCAACTAAAAATTGGCGATAAAATCAGTCAAGCTCAATACTTTAATACAATTAATCGTGCCATGGTAACTAACACAGTAAAACATGGTAGTAAACCTGGCAACAATGAAATTTTAATAACTAAAAATAATGCAAAAGCATTTAATAGTAAAAATCCATACTCAATAGTAGGCAAAAAGATTCAAGTTGCCTTCAATGCAAATAAGGGTAATCAAACTATCCCAGTCGTTAAAACCTTAAAAGTATCTGGAATTAGTGACAGCCAAAGTCCCCTAGTGTTCGTAAATTATCAGACAATGAAAACTATGTTGGCTGATAGTGGTATTAAAATTAAACCTAACTTCCTAAGTGCTGACATCAGTGGTGGAGTAGGCAAAGTAGATCCAACACAAAAAAGCATTAACAATATCAAAGTTAATGGTAAAAAGGCATACTCGGTTAATGGGGCTGGAACTATCGTCACTAGCTTAAATACTTACATTAATCTAGCAGTATACGTTCTGGCTGCAATTGCCGGAATCTCACTATTAGTATCTGCCATTATGATTATTGTGGTTCTTTACATTAGTGTTTCTGAACGTACTAAAGAAATTGGAATTTTAAGAGCTCTAGGTGCTACTAAAGGTAACATTAGAATGTTATTCTTAAATCAAGCATTGTTGTATGGTGTATTCTCATCAGTAGCTGCTATCGTGATTTCATATGCTCTTCAGTTACTAATTAATAACTTTACAACTGCTTCAATTATTAAATATTCAATGATGCAAATAACACCTGGAAATGCAGTCTTTGCAATCATAATTGCTTTAATTATCAATTTAATTGCGGCTATTCTGCCAGCTAATAAGGGTGCTAAACTCGATCCAATCGAAAGTTTAAGTCAAGACTAGTAAAAAACAAAAAAAGGTTCTCGCAAATAGCGAGAGCCTTTTTTTATTTAAAGGGATTAAAAAAACGACTTCCATCAATTTTAATAAATAATATTCCAATCAAAATAATTAACATTGCAAATAGCAATGTTAAATAATCATTTTTACTAAACTTACGATGCATATACCATGTACGCGATTTATTTTTACCAAAGCGTCTTAGTTCCATTGCCTGACTAATTACTTGAATTTTATCTAAACTAGACAAAATTAACGGCACTAAAATCTGCGAAGTGCCTTTTATTCGATCCATTACCTTACCTTTTTTGGAAATCTCATAGCCACGAGCTTGTTGAGCTAAACTAATGGACTGAAAATCTTGTTGAACATCCGGAATATATCTTAAAGCTAATGAAACTGCATAACTAAAACGATATGGTACACCAATTTGGTTTAGACTAGCAGAGAATTCACTTGGATTAGTAGTAATCAAAAACACTAAAGAAATCGGTACTGTCACTAAGTACTTAATTGCTAAATTTAATTCATAAAACAATTGTTCTTGGGTCATTGTTAAATAACCAAAGTTAAAAATCACATGCCTAGTACCATATAAATAACTACCATGTCCGGGTGAAAAAATATAAACCGTAATTAAATTTAAAATCGCAAATATTACAATCAATTTCACAACTAACTTAATTTGTTGCCATTTAATTTTAGACTGTTGAAAGATAAATGCTGATAATACTAACACTAATAAGGTAAATCTTACATCATAGCTAATCATTGATATGATTGAAACTAAAATAAAGAAAATTAGCTTACTAGTACCTGTCAGTTTATGAATCCAGGTATCGTTACCATCATAACCAAATATACTATTATTCATGTTTATTATTCGACTCCTTACTAATCAAATAATGAGTTAATCGATCAGCACTTAAATTAAAACGACGTGCTAAAGTGCTGATGCTAGTAGATTTCAAATGAGCAGCTAAAACTACCTCATCATCATCTAATATTGCTTCTGGATAATCATCTTTTAAGATTCCATAATTACCTAGTACAACCGCTCGATTTGCATATTCAGTCATAAGATACATGTCATGAGTAACAAATATCATCGTAATATGATGTTTTTGATTTAAGTCTTGTAAAAATTGCATGATTTCAGTGTAATGATAATAGTCCTGACCCGCTGTAGGTTCATCTAAAATCAATAACTGTGGATCTAAAACTAAAATACTAGCAATTGTTAGACGTTTTTTTTGTCCATAGCTTAAGGCTGAAATTGGCCAATTTCTAAATTCGTATAAATGACATACTTTCAGCACTTCAGTAACTTTTTGATCAATGTAATCAGCATCAAATCCACGCAATTGTAAACCTAAAGCTATTTCATCTTTAATCATAACCTTGCTAATCATCTTATCGGGGTCTTGCATAATATAACCAATTTTATCGGCACGTTCCTTAATCGTAACCCCATCTAAGGAATCACCATTCAGACAAATCGACCCACTATGTGGTTTGATAAAACCAGCAATTAGTTTACTTAATGTGGATTTACCTACCCCATTTTTACCAACTAACGCTAACATATCACCATGATTAACTGATAAATTTAAATTTTTAAAAATTGTTTTTTGATTATACGAAAAGTTTAAATGCTGGATTTTTAAAATTGGATTTTGGTCATTTTTAATAGCGTTAGGTATCCTTTGTTGATTAGCTAACTGCAATTTAGGCAACATGCCATTACCATTAACTAAACTAGCTGAAGCAATATGTTCTAACTTTTGAATATCAACTCCAGCTGATTTTAGTAAATCTAAATATAATGGATTTCTTAATCCATATTTTTGCAAAATGTTTTCTTTCAGTAAATTATCTGGCTTAAAAATGCCGACAATTTCGCCATCATTCATTAAAATGACCTTATCTACAGATTGGTTCAAAACTTCTTCTATTCGATGTTCAATGATCAAAACCGTATTATGTAATTTTTGATGAATATCATCTACTAATTTAATTGAAGAAAAGCCAGCAGCTGGATCTAATGCTGCCAATGGCTCATCTAATAATAAAATAGGTGCCTCATCCACCATAATTCCAGCTAATCCGGTTCGTTGCTTTTGACCACCTGATAATTGATTAGGGGCTTGTTGTAATAAGTTTTTTATATCTAAATAATCTGCCCATTGATTAACCTTAGTTTTCATTTCAGCATTATTCACACAATCATTTTCCATTCCAAAAGCAATGTCTTCAGCCACAGTCAATCCAACAAATTGATCATTAGAATTTTGCAACAAGGTCCCGACTTTCAAGGACAAATCAAAAAGTGACATTGATTGAATATTTTTACCATCAATCAATATGTCACCTTGTAGTGAGCCTTTGACATTTCTAGGAATAATGCCATTAATTAAGTTACCTAACGTTGATTTACCTGAACCGGAAGACCCCACAATGAGAACTTTTTCTCCAGATTTAATGTTTAAATTAATGTTTTTTAAAGTGGGTTCCAATTGACTATTATATTGAAAGGTAACGTTTCTAAATTCAATAATTGATTTATTTTCCATAATTATTCCTTTTTAAGACTACCTTTCTGAACTTTAGTTGAAGCGTAGATTACCAACAAAATCGTTCCAATCACACCCGTGGAAAGACTGTTAGTGAAAGCGGAAACGATCCCTTGTAAGTAAACTTTATTAGCTGGTTCGGAATAAATTAAAACATCGCCAGTTGGAGCGATAAGAACCCAAGCAATAATGTTGATAATTACTTGATAGATATTATAAAAAACTAATTTTCTAGTACTAATTTTGCCTTCATCGGGTTGAATATATTTCTTCAAAAATCCCATTGCCATTCCAACTAGTCCGGTTGTGAACACCCAAGTCCACCAAGGAGTTCCAAACTGTGTAAAATCATTAATCGAATGACCTAAAAAGCCAACACAAAAACCAACGGCTGGTCCAAATAACACAGCAATAAAACCTAAGAATCCATATGAAGTATCTAAATTAGTATTAGGAATCCCAATTGGAATTGATACCCATCGTTTAAGTAGAAATAAAATAGCAGTTCCAATTCCAATAGCTACAACACTTTGCACACTTAACTTTTTCTTGTTCATAATCAACAACTCCTAAGTTTTATTTTAAATAAATAAAGCCCACCTCTAGATTAGCTAGAAGTGAGCTGACACGATACCATTCTAATGTTGAAATAGTTTCACAACTATCCCCTTATTAACATATAAAAATATGTGTACATTTATAATAGGTGCCGCCTATCATCACTTAATTATCAGTGATGCCAATCATGAGTCATTTTCATATTGAGTTCTAAACTCATTTTCACCAAATATGAGCTCTCTAAATTTAGAAACATCAATAATACTTTCTCAATCAAATCGTTTCATATATTTATTGATTAAAATTATATTGATAAAAATTTATTAAGTCAAGCTTACTTGAAATCAATTACCTGTTATTATACGTTAATTTAATGTTAGTATGTAATAGTTAATTTAAAAAATAAAGGATGGGTTAAAATGAATAAGGTAAATGTAACTAATCCCAGTTTTTTTAGAAAATATTTAGATAGTTTTCAATGGGATCAGATTTTACATAACATTACTAATATTTTAATCGGATTGGTTTTACTTTCCATTTTCTTCATGATTTTAAGATTTATTGGAAAGAAAATCATTAATCGATTATTTGACAGTTATCAAAAAAGACAAGCTGATATGTCTGCCGGTCGCTTGAAGACGTTGCATTCATTATCTATTAACGCATATTTATATATTCTCATATTTTTCTGGATATATTCAGCATTAACAATTATTGGAATTCCAGTGGGAACATTGCTAGCCAGTGCTGGATTATTCTCAGTTGCAATTGGTTTAGGTGCTCAAGGCTTAGCATCTGACATCTTAAACGGATTTTTCATTTTATTTGAAAAACAAATTTCAATTGGTGATTATGTAACCATTAATGAGGTTACTGGTACTGTATCTTCCATCGGTTTAAGAACTACTCAAATTAGGGGTAATAATGATTCTTTGAATTATATTCCTAATCGATACATTACTGTGATTACTAATATGTCTAAACAAAGAATGAAAGCAGAAATTAATATTAGAATTAACCCAGATACGCCAATTGATCAAGTGATGGATATTATCAAACAAGTTAATAAAGAATACGTTCCAAAACGCCCTACCATTATTAGCGCTCCCGAATTACTGGGAACTGTTGATATGGGTGATGGTACCATTGCTATTAAAGAATACATTCCAACTACTGCAGATGCACGTTTCGAAATTCAATTTGAATTCCTAGAACTATACCTAACTGCTATCAACAAGGCTGGAATTAAATTACCAGACAATCATATTTTATTTGGAACTAATCACTAGAAAAGAAGTGCAAGATGCACTTCTTTTTATTTTACAAAATACGAACGACTAAAGACTAAATTAACAACTTTATTAGCATTTTAGTATATAATACTATCTATTAGCTCACTAATATAATTAAGATAATAATTTCTAAATATGCTTTAAAAGGTCGTTATATATAATCATTATCAATGAATAAAAGATGCCAATAATGGTGTCTTTTATTTTATTATGTAATTTTAAATGACATAAACCGTATTTTTTATATACATATTTCAAATATTCTGATATTATTAATGTAGTTAATGTTATAAAAAGTAACATAGAAGGGATGATACAATGAAACGACGTAATTTAACCATTAGTGCATTTATTACTGCCATTTGTACACTAATGATTGCTTTAGGAGTATTCATGGCTCCTAGCAAGGCTAACGCCGATACAAAGACTTATCAAATTGGAACTGATGTGACATTCCCACCTTTTGAATTTGCGAACAATGATAACAAATATGTGGGAATCGATATGGACTTATTAAGAGCCATTGCTAAAAATCAAGATTTTAAAGTAAATATTAAACCCCTTGGTTTTAATGGTTCAGTTCAAGCAACTCAGTCTGGTCAAATTGACGGTATGATTTCTGGAATGAACATTACTCCTGAAAGAAAAGGCACCTTTGATTTTTCCAAACCTTACTATAGTTCTGGAGTAGTTATGGCAGTAGCTCCAAATAGCAAAATTAAATCACTTAACAACTTAAAAGGCAAAACTGTAGCCGTTAAAACTGGAACTGCAGGTGCTGATTACGCTAACAGTATTCAAAAGAAATATGGTTTTAAAGTTTCTACTTTTGATGATTCAAACAACATGTACCAAGACGTTATGACTGGTAACTCTGTAGCCTGTTTTGAAGACAATCCAGTAATGATGTACGCCATTAAACAAGGTACTAAACTTAAAATAGTTACTAAACCTGCTAACAACGGATACTATGGTTTCGCAGTTAAAAAAGGCCAAAACAAAGAACTATTACATAAGTTCAATGTGGGTCTAGATAACTTGAAGAAAAATGGTGAATATCAAAAAATCGTTGATAAATACCTAAAGGCTAACCCTAATGCTGGTAGTAGTTATGCAGACAACCATTCATTCTTTGGAATTTTAAAACAAAATAAATCGTTCTTATGGAATGGTTTTGTTCAAACACTATGGTTAACAATCGTTTCTATTTTCTTTGCAACAATTTTTGGTATGATTTTCGGTTTGATGGGAGTATTGCCAAGCAAATTCTTACAAGGTGTATCTACAACTGTTATTTACATCTTTAGAGGTTTACCACTAATGGTATTGGCATTATTCATTTATACTGGTATTCCAAGTTTAACTGGTACTAAAATCCCTGCATTCATAGCTGGTGTCGCCACCCTAATGTTTAATGAAGGAGCCTATATTGCTGCATTCGTTAAGGGTGGAATTCAATCAGTTGATAAAGGTCAAATGGAAGCTGCTCGTAGTTTAGGATTACCATTTGGTAAATCAATGCGTAAGATTATTCTTCCACAAGGGATTAAGATTATTATCCCTTCATTTGTTAACCAGTTCATTATTACCTTAAAGGATACATCCATTTTATCAGTAATTGGTATTTTGGAACTTACCCAAACCGGTAAAATCATTATCGCCAGAAATCTGGAAGGATTTAAAGTTTGGACTGCAATTGCCATCATGTACCTATTAATCATTACATTATTAACTTGGCTTTCTAATTGGGGCAAAAGGAGGACTAAGATTTGAGTAAAATAAAAGTTTCTAACCTATATAAACAATATGGTGATAACCATGTCTTAAAGGGTGTTGACTTAGAAATACAAGATAACGAAGTAGTTGTTATTATCGGACCATCTGGTTCCGGTAAAAGTACCCTGCTAAGAACCCTAAATCGTTTAGAAGAACCAACTTCTGGTTCAGTGGTAGTTCACGGTGAAGACATTGCCAAAAAAGACGTTAATATTGATAAAGTTAGAGAACAAATTGGAATGGTATTCCAACACTTTAATTTATTCAATAATCTATCTGTATCAGATAATATTATGTTAGCACCAATGGAACTTAAAAATGTTTCTAAAGAAGATGCTAGTAAATTAGCCAAGAAGTTGCTTAAAATTGTTGGACTAGAAAATAAGTTTGACGCTCCTATTCAATCACTTTCTGGTGGTCAAAAACAACGTGTTGCAATTGCTAGAGCATTAGCAATGCATCCAGATATTATGCTTTTCGATGAACCCACTTCCGCTTTAGATCCTGAGATGGTTGGTGACGTTTTATCAGTTATGAAGCAATTAGCTAAAGATGGTATGACTATGGTCGTAGTTACCCATGAAATGGGCTTTGCTAAAGAAGTTGCTGACCGTGTATTATTTGTTGATAAAGGGAAAGTCTTAGAAGAAGGCACTCCTGACGAAATATTTAATCACCCTAAAGACCTACGTTTGCAAGAATTTTTATCAAAAGTTTTAGACGCTTAGTAAAAAATGATACCTATAGATTTATAGGTATCATTTTTATTTTTAGCATTTTTTTCTGTTATAATTTACTAAAAGTAATCTCAAAGGAGATAATTAAGCAATGTTAAACTTTCTTATCAATGTTTTACCTAAAAAATTACAAAGTAAAAATAAACAAAAAGCTCAAGATATTATTAAAAACGATAAAAAAAGATTATTAGTTAAAAAAGTAAAGCATGAACGTATGAACTTTTCTGATAAACTTGAAACAATTGCAAAAGAATTAAATGTCAGTAAGGGTACTGCTAAAGAATTGATAAAGCAGGCCAAATAAAAAGACTTGGTAAAATACCAAGTCTTTTTTGTTAAGCTGTTTTATTAGCTCGATTATAGAAAATCCAAGCAACGATAATGAAGAAAACTGGTCCAAAAACTGTCCAAAAAGCAGTTTGTAAATCATGATCTAACATTGGTTGTAAAGAGGTAAATATAATTGAAAGCGCCAGAGTAGCCATTGTAATTATCGTAAAGAAATTAATGGTAATTCGACGACGGTAGAAAATAGCTCCGCTTTGTTTATTAACAAAATTTTTCTTAAAGAATGGAAATGCTACAACTAAGAATAAGTATGGAACTGCTGTAGTAATATTATTCATATCAGTCAAAATTGTGTAAAATGCTTGAGCAGTTGATCCACCGAATGATACCCCTAGTACAATTAAGCAAACTACTAAAGTTTGAATCCAAAGTGCAAATGAGGGAATCCCATTTTGATTTAATTTAGTCATTTTCTTTGGCCAAAAATCTTTAGGTGAACCTTCAATAAATGATTTTATTGGAGCATAAATTAAAAATAAAAATTCTCCAAAATAGCTAATAAATCCGGTTAAACTCATAAATCTAGAAATCCATTGACCTAAAACAATTGAGTTGGCAGCACTCATATGTAAAGCCTTCTCACCAAACATCGATCCTAAATTAGTCACCATAAAATAACGAACATTACCTAAATTAACATTGCTGCCACTTAAATCTTTTAACCAATTAGCACTAATTCCACAAATAAAAATACTGATTACGTATGATAATGTCATAAACACCGTTGCAATAATAATTGCACGTGGAAAAGTCTTTTTGGCATTTTTGGTATTATCAGTAACTCCACCTAAGGTTTCCATTCCTGCATAAGCAAAAATTGCATACACTAAGAATGAAAAAATACTTACTGGAGATTGAAAAGCTGAATTAGGTGATTGTGTAACACTATGCATAGTAATGGGTTCAGCAAAATGACCACCTTGTGCTAATAATAACCAAATTGATAATCCAACAAATATGATAATATCAATTACACTAATAATTCCACTAAAGTAAGAAATTTGAGTAATTGCATTCAAACCACGATTAGCAACCCAAGTAATTAAAATAATAGCAAAAACGGATAAAATCCCAATTGTTTCATTTGAATTAAGCCCAAACAAACTCCAAGTTTGAGTTCTATCAACTCCTGAAAAAGTAACTGAAAGCGGAATCCACATGTTAGTGAGTAGTGATACCAATGTTAGAACCCATCCTGCTAACCAGGTAAAACTACCAATGAATGCCCATTTCTTACCAATTGATTTTTCCAACCAAGAATAAATTCCACCATGTGCATCTTTGAATGTAGAACCATATTCCGCAAACATTAAACTCGTTGGAATAAAAAATAGTAATGCTCCTAATACATACCAAATTGCACTAGCATATCCCATCTGATAGAAAGCCGTTTGAGAATTACTTATACCAAAAATAGTTGAAAAAATAATGAGGACTAACCCCATAGTTGTAATCTTGTGATTACTATTAACCTTATCCATAACCTATACTCCCTTTTTAAGGAAGATACTTATACGTTATAAAACGCAAAGATTTACATATATAAAAAGCATCTCCTTTTAGGGAGATGCTTTAAAATAAGTACTCAACAAACTAAAACCGTTCATATATGTAAATACCTTAAAAGCACCCCGTAGCAAAGCTACGACAGTTATTAGTCTATTAAAACTAATCCCCAACAAAAAAATCAAATAAGTGATTAATTGTTTCGGCAAAATACCCTTTTTAACTACATCAAAGCTGCTTAATCAACTCAATAGTTATACTGATGCATCTTGCGCCTCTTCCTTAGATATATTTGATTATTTTAATCATACAATAACATTTTCCATTATGCAAATAAAAAAAGATGCCTTTTTAAGACATCTTTTTTATGGGATTCTAATGGAATTGCATTCCACCATCTAATATTAAAGTTTGACCTGTCATATAGTTAGAATCTTGTTCAGCTAAGAAAGCTACACCAGCAGCAATTTCTTCAGGTTCTGCTAAACGTTTAACTGCAATGTTCTTAGCAAATTGTTGCATGCCCCAATCATCATCTTTATTGTTGTTTTGCGCAACTTGATGGGCAATATCCATCATCATTGGAGTTTTAACAATTCCTGGTGCAAAAGCATTAACAGTTATGCCTTCTTCTGCTAAATCTCTAGCAGAAGATTGAGTTATTCCTCTAATAGCAAACTTAGTACTACTATATAAAGTTAGGTTAGGATTACCAACAACCCCAGCTTGAGAAGTTGCATTAATAATTTTACCGCCATGACCTAATTCTTTAAATTTATTTCTAGCAGCTTGAATTCCCCAAATAACACTAGCAACGTTTATATTGTAAACAGTATTAAATTGTTCTGGAGTAATTGTATCAATTGGAGTGGTTGGTCCAACACCAGCATTATTAACGACAACATCTAATCCACCAAGTTTTTCAACGGTTTCATCAATTACATTAAAAACTTGATCACGTTGTGCAACATCAACTTGAACAGCAATTGCTTCTCCACCATTATCGTTGATTTCTTTAGCAACAGCTTCTCCTTTTGATAAAGTACGGTTAGCAATAGCAACTGCAAAGCCATCTTTAGCCAATCTAACAGCAATAGACTTTCCAATTCCTTGACCACTACCAGTAACGAAAGCTACTTTTTTTGTCATAGTGCACCTCTTATTTTTATTTAATTTCATAAATAAATTTACACTAAAAGCAATTAAAATGTAAGGGGTTTTAGATAATTTTTTTCTAATTTTTACAATAAATTGAATTTAAAATAAATAATTATTATATTATTAAAAATATTATCTAACTACAACTGCATAACGGTTATATTGGTCATATACTTGCTGGAATCTAGAGGTACTTACCCAAAAAATCTTATTACCGTCACCGGCGTACTTATAAGGGTCTGCAACTAAAAATTGACCATATCTATATCCAACAATCGTTAGCATGTGTCCAGTAGCCTTACCACGCATATTTCTAGAACCAGCAAAAGCCACTGCATTGCCTCTTTTAATTTCTTTAATAATTTGATCTTTATGGTATCCAGATATATTAGCTGTATTAGAATTATATTGTTTACCATATTTAGTTAATGGAGCTGGCAAAATAGTCCATGAAACATTGGTAGGATTGTGTTTGTAGGGATTACCACGAAATCCTTTATGAATATTAGAACTTCTAGGCATGTTGTCAATAAAAGTTTTAGTACTTAAATTGTCAGCACTACCCTTAACTGATAAAGCCATTTTCAAACTAATTGCTTCGCAGGCATTTGGTGCTAGTGTAGGATATAGTTGGCTTGAGTAAGTATATGGTAGTACATAAGTGGAAATGTTACCTAAAGCTTTTGCATTAATCCAACCATAGTTTTTACCTTTACGGCTAATTTGATAATAAGTTTCACTTTGAGAAACTGCTTTTTGATTTAATTGAACTGTTAACCCATTTATTTTGTTAGTGTTACCCAAATACTTAACACCTGGTTTGTATGGATTTTCCCACAAATAAGAAGTTCCATTTAATACTTTCATCATGTAGTGATCTCTTGATGAGGTTACCTCATAATTATATTGATTATTTTCTTCGTTTTCATTATTATCTTCATTTTCATTGTTGTTATTTTGTTGTTGATCACTTGTAGCACTAGTGCCATTAATAGCATCAGCGTATGCACTGCTATATTTAATAGCAGATGTAAAAATGCCTATACTCATTAAAGATAATGTTGCTAAATATATTGTTTTTTTCATTTTATAGTCCATCTTCTTAGTTTTATTTTTAATAAATAATATCAGTGTAATTTAACAGATATATAACATAAATGTTAACTTTTATGAATATAATGTTACACCTTTAAGCAAATAGTTTGAATATGGGCCTTTAAAATAGTAGTTTGTACTCGTAATAAATAAATGATAAGAGGTAAGATTAATGGCTGAAAAATATGATTATGATGTCTTATACATTGGAGCCGGACATGGTACTTTTGATGGTGCAATGCCTTTAGCACAAAAAGGGTTCAAAATTGCTGTAGTTGAAGCTGACAAAATTGGTGGTACATGTCCCAACTGGGGTTGTAATGCCAAAATAGCATTAGATACACCAGTTAAGATTTATGAGCAAAAAAAACAAATGTCAAATATTTTAGAAGGTAATTTAAAGATAAATTGGAAGAATAACGTTGAAAATAAGCGAAAAACAATTAACTCATTGCCTGATATGATTGAAAATGGTATGCAATCAATGGGTATCGATGTTATCAAAGGATGGGGCAAACTAATTGATAAACACACTGTCAATGTTGATGATAACAAAATAACTGCTCAAAATATTGTAATTGCTACTGGATTAAGACCTAATAAACTAGATATTCCCGGTACTGAATTAGCTCATGACAGTAAGGATTTTATGGATTTAGATGAAATGCCTGAAAACATTTCCATTATTGGTTCTGGATACATTGCAATGGAATTTGCAACTATCGCTAACGCCAGTGGTGCTAATGTAACTATCTTTATGCATAGTGATCGAATTTTAAGACAATTTTATCAACCTTACACTGAAATAATAATGAAATCCCTTGAAGATAAGGGTGTTAAATTTGTTAAATCAGCTAATGTTAATAAATTCAGCAAAGAAAACGACAAATTATTTGTTGAATATGGTGATAGTAAAAAACAAGCAACTGATTGGATACTTGATGCGGCTGGCCGTATTCCAAATGTTGAAAACATTGGATTAGAAAACGTCGGCGTTGAATTTGATAAAAAGGGTATTAAAGTTGATGAATATTTGAGAACTTCAGTTGATAGCATTTATGCTTCTGGTGATGTTGCTGATTCTGGACAACCTAAATTAACCCCTACTGCTATTTTCCAATCAACCTATTTAATGAAATTATTTGCTAAAGAAACTGATGCTCCTATTAAATATCCAAATATCCCATCAGTAGTCTTTACCACTCCTCGTATCGCTCAAGTAGGTGTAAGTATTGACGATGCTAAAGCTAAACCAGAAGAATATACAGTTAAAGAAAATGATTTAACTAAAACTGACTGGTACCGTATTATGACTAATGATACAATTGCCCAAAATGCATATGTGTATGATAAAAGTAACCAATTAGTAGGCTTTACCGAAATTAGTAATGAAGCTGATAACGCTGTAGATTCATTACTACCAGTAATTGAATTAAAACTAAGTGCCGAACAAACCGGTAAAATTGTACAATTATTCCCATCAATCTCTAGTGATACATGGGGTAATATGTAACAGCATAAAGAACAAAAAAGATTAATCCATTATGTACCGCCTTAAAAAAGTTAGACATAATATCTAATTTTTTAAGGCGGTTTTTTTATGTCAAAATATTCAACTAAA
>NZ_BPLL01000039.1 GCF_019656235.1 Apilactobacillus xinyiensis
TTGAATATCGAAATCATTCCATGAAATTAAATATTTAATTTAGTAATAATTGTCTAACTTTTTTAAGGCACTTCAAAGGGGTCTTTTTTTATTTGTACATATAATCTCTAGTTAATGGTAATTCTTGACCAGATGGTCCTTTAGAAATTAAGTATTGCATTACATCTACATTTCCAGCTTTAAAAGCTCCGGCACATGTTTTTAAATATAAGTCCCACATACGTAAGAATCGTTCGTCATCACCCATGACTTTTTTAACATCTTCAATTTTATTGTTGAAGTTAACGTCCCAACATTCAAGGGTTTTTTGATAATGACGACGCAATGATTCTAAATCATAAATTTGCATGCCATTATCTACAATGTGTTGGAGGTTTTCATTCATACCAGGAACATAACCACCAGGGAAGATATATTTGTTAATCCATCCATTATAGGCACCACCTTGTTGTCTAGTGATACCATGAATTAATGCCACACCATGAGGCTTTAGGTATTTGCTTACACATTTAAAGTATTCATCTAAGTTTTCTTTACCAACGTGTTCAAACATACCTACAGAAGTAACGTAATCAAATTGTTCATCACCTAAATTACGGTAATCTTCTAGTCTCACTTCAGCTAGATTTTCTAAGCCTTGGGCTTTGATTTGTTTATTTACATAGTCACATTGTTCTTGACTAAGAGTAACACCGACTACTTTTAGGTTAAATTCTTTAGCGGCAGTTAGCATCAAAGTTCCCCATCCACAACCGATATCTAAAAGGGTACGGTTAGGTTTAGGATTAAGCTTTTTGATTATATGTTGCATTTTTTGTTTTTGAGCAGTATAGATATCATCATCTGGTTTTTCGAAATATGCACATGAATATGTCATAGTAGGGTCAAGCCAGATTTTGTAAAAATCATTACCAATGTCGTAATGACTTTGAATATCTTTTTTACTCTCTTTTTCTGAATGTGATTGTTTAGGTAAAAATTTAATAAAACGATGGTCTCTAATGAAACTAGTAGATTTTTGGTAAGCTGAAACGATTAAATCTTCAATGCTTCCAGAGACTTCGATTCTTTTATCCATGTATGCTTCTCCTAAGGCAATAGAAGCATTATTGCGAATATCTTTAATTGGAACCGGTTCATTCATTTTAATTTTAGCAATTGGAGCGCCTTCTCCATATTGTTCAGTTTTACCGTCCCAATAAGTTACTTGAATTGGATCGTTAAATCCGTGTTTAAAAAATTGCTTGTAAAATGTTTTTTCAAACATGAAAACAGTCCTTCCTAATTAATTGTCGCCACAATTTTTTATTATACGCTTTTCATGGTTATTTTTGTAAGAATGAATTTTACCAGATTAAAAAGGATTGCTTTGAATGATTAAATGTTATAATTATTTCTAATGAGTTTATATTGTTTGAGGGGGATACATATGAAAAAATGGATATATTCTATAGTTTCCATTGTAGTTATTTGTTTAATTGGATTTTTTGCTTTTGGCAAATTTGGTGGGAATAAAACTGAAAATAAGGTAAGTACTACTACCAGCAAATATGATAGTTATATAAAAGCTGGTAAACAACATGTTCAAGATGAATCTTATACGGTTGCTAAATCTGATTTTCAAAACGCTTTAAAACAAAAACCAGGTGATAAAAAAGCGGATTTGTACTTAAATCAAACAGAAAACTTTGATGTTGCAAGTCAGTTATTTAATAAGGAACGTTATCGAGCAGCTAAAGTTGAATTTGAAAAAGTTGTTGATACTAAAAATGGTTTATCTATTTTAGTGCAAAGAGCTAACGATAAAATTAAATCCATTGAAAAAGCACAAAGTACAATTGCTAAATTTAGTGACATTTATGATAAAGCAATGAATGAATTTAAAGCTGGTAAGTATAAAGCATCATTAGCTACTTTGAATGAGATTTTTAAAGATGATGCAATTAATGAAAAATATTACAAAGACGTGTTATCTGCTGCTAATAAATTAAAACAAGCAGATAAAAAAGCTTTAAATGGTGAAAATAACGTTGAAGTTTCATCACCAGACTTTGAAAGCAATCTAACTAATAATAGTAGTGCTAATAGTTCAAGTAATACTAATAATCAATCTAGTCAAAATAGTGAAGCTAAATATAAAGGTTCTAATGAATACACTGTTAAAAAATCTGATAAAGAACTAAATGGTAATAAGATTAGTGACTCTGATATCCAATCGGCTAGAAAATCAATTAATAAAGCAGGTGTATATGCTGACTCTATGTCTGATCAAGATGTTAGAAATACTATAAAAGCTGCAAATAAAAAAGGTGTTTCTGTACAAGAATATGCCAAAACAGTTTTGAAATAGGGAGGCCTTAAATGGATATCTGGCAAAAATTTTTAAATAACGTAAAAGTTAGAAGATATGTAGTTTTAATTTTTATTGTCTGTTTTCTGTTTTTAATTCGCGGGATGCTTAGCATGATTTTACTAACGTTTATTTTAACGTTTTTAACTACTAAGTGGGTTAAATTTGTGCACAAAAGAATTAAAATTCCGGCACCTATTTTAGTTATTTTAACCTATCTAATATTTATAGTAGCAATTGTGGTGTTAGTTACAGTATACTTGCCAGTAATAGCTGATCAAGCGGTTATTGGTACTAAGCATATTATTAATTTTTACCAAGACCCATCTAATTTAATTGGTAATGACAATGCTAAACAAATCGTGCAACAATTTGTTGAAAAATCTAATTTTTTAAATACGCTAAAGGGTAGTTTAAATATTGTTTGGAGTTATGTAACTAGTGTTGGTCAAATGGGAGTTACTTTGTTTATTTCCATTATTCTTAGTTTCTTCTTTACACTTGAAGAAAAGCAATTAGCTGACTTTAGTAAAAAATTTTTAAATGCCGATTTTTCATGGTTCTTTAGTGATATTTATTATTTTGCACAAACTTTTACTAAAACATTTGGAGTAGTTTTAGAGGCACAATTTATTATTGCTGCTTTGAACACTGTTTTCACAACGATTATAATGTATGTGCTAGGAATGCCGCAGCTTGGAATTTTAGCTGTGTTGGTATTTTTCTTAAGCTTAATTCCAGTGGCAGGAGTAATCATTTCTTTGATTCCATTATGTTTAATTGGTTATTCGGTAGGTGGCTTTAAATACATCGTCTACTTAGTTATTATGATTACAGTTGTACATTTCTTCGAAGCATATGTGCTAAATCCTAAACTAATGTCATCACGTACGGACCTTCCAATATTTTTTACATTTTGTGCCTTATTAATAGGTGAAGAAACTTTGGGAGTTTGGGGTTTAATCGTATCTGTTCCAATTTTAACTTTTGTTTTAGAAATCATTGGGGTTAGAAGAATTCCTAAAAAAGAAAAGAACGAAATTAAAAGTTAATCTATAAATATACTGAAAAAAATGTTAAATTGGTGTAGAATTGGTATGTTAATTCAAGAATAGAAAGAGGTTAATACTTATGTCAAAACTTGTATTGATTCGTCATGGACAAAGTCAATGGAATTTAGCAAACAAATTCACTGGCTGGGTTGATGTTGATTTAAGCGATAAGGGTGTTGAAGAAGCAAAAGAAGCAGGTAAGTTAGTTGAAAAGGCTGGTCTTAAATTTGACTATGCATTTACATCTGTTTTAACTCGTGCTATCAAGACTTTACACTATGTTTTAGAAGAATCAGATCAATTATGGATTCCTGAAACTAAAACTTGGAGATTAAATGAACGTCATTACGGACGTCTTCAAGGTTTAAACAAAAAAGAAACTGCCGAAAAATATGGTGACGAACAAGTTCACATTTGGCGTCGTTCATACGACACATTACCTCCATTATTGAGTGCTGATGATGAAGGTTCAGCAGTTAATGACCGTCGTTATGCAGACTTGGATCCTAACATTGTTCCTGGTGGAGAAAACTTAAAGGTTACACTAGAACGTGTAATGCCATTATGGGAAGATGAAATTGCTCCTAAATTGTTAGATGGTAAGAACGTTATCATCGCTGCTCACGGTAACTCATTAAGAGCTTTAAGCAAATACATTGAAAGAATTTCTGATGACGATATCATGGACTTAGAAATGAAGACTGGTGAACCAGTTGTTTATGACTTCAATGATAAGCTAGAAGTACAAAGTAAAACTAAATTAGACAAATAAAAATTGTTTATAAAAAAGCCTTAGCTATTATTAGCTAAGGCTTTTTTGTATTTACTTTTTGCTAAACCATTCAGCGATGCTTGGCCAAGAATTATTATTAATAATAATTCTTGGTGTATATTGCAAATTACTATGTTTATGGCCATTATTTTGTACAATTCCACTGTCTAAAGTAGCAATCCAATCCAAATGTTGTGTATGAAGAAAATCATTGGTTTGAGTAGTTCCTCCACCATAAGGATATGCGAATGAATTTGCGTAATAGTTCATTTCTTTACGCATCACTTTACGTGAAACTGCAAAGTCTTTAGTAAATTTATGATAATTTTGTTTAAGATCAAAAATAGGTACTAATGATTTGGTTAAGTAGTGCATGTTATTAGTATGCAATCCAACTGTCATTAAATCACCGGCCATTTTTTTAGCGTAGTGAATTTGATTCCAAGTAGCTAGCTTAGTACCTTCACGATACTCACCAGTGTTTCCAGTAATTATAAATGTAGTGAACGGAAACTTATATTTTTTCATTACTGGAATAGCATTATCGATGGTTGAACGATCAATATCATCAAAAGTTAAAACAGCATATTTACCCTTAATAGGTTTTTTGCTATTAGTCATTTTGACCATTTGATCACCTGAAATGACTTTAATGTGGTGGTCATGTAAAAATTTCATTTGATATTCAAATTGATTGATTGGAACTTCAAAATCGTGTAGTTGTGAGTTAGTAGATAGCGTTTTGGCGATGTTAACACCTAGACTATTTTTTAAAACTCGATGATAGCAAAATACCATAATTCCATCATTAACTTTTTCTGATTGTTTATCTAATGAGTAATTTTCACTAGCACCACGATCGTACTGAACATTCTTTTTTAAAGTAAAAGCTAAGGCAATTACTATGACGATTCCTATAATAGTTATTATTATCTTTCTAGTGGTTCTGGACATTTTTATTTTCCCTTCTTAAATATCTTAATCTAAAGGTTGAATAAATTGCGGTTATTACGATTAGGGCAATCATTGCAATAAATAATTTTGTATATAGACCATAGTCTAAGTTAAATAATAAATAAAAACTAACCATATCATCGCTATAATAACCTAATAGAAAATTAACATTGACAAGAATTATAAAAAGTATGAATAACCACATTAAAAGGTATAAAAAGAAATGAAATGTTTTTCTTAACAAACTTAATTCTTTTCTAACGATATACTCTTCTCGCTTTTTCATTTTATAACCCCCGATCAGGACTACGCCAAGTACCATCTTGTTTTGGATCTAGGAAAAATGATACCAAGGCAGTAATACAACTAATTAAATTAATCATCCAATAATATACAACATAAATAGGGATTAATAGTAAATCTTTGAAATCCAGATAAGCCCGTTCTTTTGATCCCCAGAATCCAATTCCAAATTGTAAGAAACTAATTCCAATTAGAATCAACAAAACATCGCCATCTAATTGTACTTCATGATCTACTAAAAAGTTTAGTAAATATGAAATCGTGCTTAGAGCAGTTAAAACAGCCCAAAGATTACTAATAATAGTTTCGTATAGTAACGCTTTTCTAGTTATATCACTATGAATTAAGAAATCATGGTTTTTAACTAAAACTTCCATTCCACCACGAGCCCAACGGCGACGTTGTTTAATTAGATTTCTTACATTTTCAGGCACTAAAATCCAACATATAATTGAAGGTTGATATTTAATTTTCCAATTTTTTCGGTATAAACGCCAAGTGATATCGATATCTTCAGTTATAATTTTAGGATCCCAACCATTTACATCTTTTAATGCTTCGCGGCGGAAACCGACAATAACTCCAGAAACGGTATTAACTCTACCATATAAGAAGGATTGAGCCTTTTTAATAATATCAATCACACCAATATATTCTAGTAATTGTAATCTTCCTAAAATAGTAGTTCGATTTCTAACCACGGGTTTACCAGCAACCGCACCTAATTTTGAATTAGATTCTAGGGTTCTGACCATAATACTAACTGAGTCTTTAGCAATAATAGAATCAGAATCAATTCCCATAATGTATTTACCTGCAGAATTAGCAAATCCTTGATTCATAGCATTAGCTTTTCCTTGGTTAACTTCGATTGGAATAACTTTTACGGTAAACTGATCAGCGTATTTTTTTTGTATTTCATACATAATATGTAAAGTGTCGTCATCACTTTTATCATCAATCAAAATCACTTCAAAATTTTTGTAGTGAATATTTGAAATTGATTCAACGGCATCCCACAAAGTGTCATGTTCATTATGTGCTGGAACCAAAATAGATACGAGAGGTTCTTTATCATATAAAGGTAATATTTCTTTACGACGGTAAATAGCCTCATAGATACAACCAACAATCCAAATTACCGATACGAAAATCGGATAACCGATTACAAAATCGTTAATTATTTCAAAAAACCACATAATATATGTTTCCTCCTCGTTAAATGAAACAATAAAATTTTATATAAATAAATTCTTATTGCGGTTTATATGAATGACTTCTTAGAAACTTCATTATATAAGACTTCATGAAATATAGCAAAATTCAAACATTTTGTCACTAACATTATATATCAATTAAAAAAGAATTCTAAAATCTATTTAGAATTCTTTTTGTTTATCCATAATTTTAATTTCTGTTGATTGATCACCATGATTAATGAAATAAACATTTTTACTTTCATCACTACTTAGACTTCCCATATTAATGGCTGGACAATTATTAATTACGGAAATTCCATTAAATCTACTTTCTAGCATTTTTTTGATTACGTTACCAGTTTCATCAAAAATTGATGCTTTTTGGGCAGCACAACTAAGGGTAAATCCAGAATCTAAAAATGATTTAATTAGCTGAATTTTTATTAAGGAGTGGTATGAATACTGTTTGTTTTTATTCTTATCTGATTTTTCAGATTTAATATATCCTTTTTGATCCCAATAGCGAATTTGACTAGCGGAGATTCCAGTCATTTTAACAATTTGTCCAATCCCAATTTCAAATTGGGATTGTTTAATAATTTTAGCAATCCTTCTAGAATAATCTTTGATGTCCTCATTATTTACGTTTTTCAAAGGGAATGGACCTCCTTGTTTATAATATAATCTTTTGTTTATGTTTAATTATTTATAATAATTATATATTATATAATACCATTGTCAAATTAGTTGACAATAATCAAATTTATATAGTATAGTTGTTTCAACGTATTTTATAGAATTTTATTGTGAAAGAAGGAAATTAATATGGTTGCTTTAGATGTAACCGGCAAAAAATATAATCGTTTTATGTTGGTTTTAATCTTATTAGTTGGAACCTTTTGTACGGTTTTAAACCAGACAATTTTATCGACAGCTTTTCCTACCTTAATGAAGGCTTTTGATATCAACACTTCTACGGTTCAGTGGTTAACTTCTGGTTTTATGATGATCAATGGGATAGCTATTCCGGTCAGTGCATGGTTATCTACAAGATTTAATACTAAGTGGTTGTACTTAGTGGCTATGATGGTATTTGAAATTGGAACCGTCGTTTCATTCATTGCACCTAGTTTTGGTGTTTTATTAGCAGGACGTTTAATTCAAGCTCTAGGGGTAGGGGTTACAATGCCACTACTACAAACCATCATGCTAACAATTTTTCCACCGGAAAAACGTGGTGCCGCCATGGGGCTTTCTGGAATCGTAATTGGGTTAGCTCCAGCGATTGGGCCTACATTATCAGGTTGGATCTTAGTTAATGCGTCATGGAGATATTTATTTGGTTTAATCATTCCAATCGTGGCAATTGTTATTGTTTTAGGACTAAAATTTATGCGTCCTATTTTACCTACTAAAAATACTAAGTTAGATTATACTTCCCTGATTTTTTCAACAATTGGTTTTGGAAGTGCTTTATATGGATTTTCAGAAGTAGGAACAAAGGGTTGGGGTAGTAATATTGTTATTTCTACTTTAATAATTGGAGTCATCTTTATTGCATTATTTGTTTGGCGTCAAACGCGTATGGAAAAACCATTCTTAAACTTAAAGGTGTTTAAATCCACTCAATTCACGATTGCTACAGCTTTAAGTACAATAACAATGATGGCACTAGTTGGATTTGAAATGGTATTACCATTGTATTTACAAATCATTAGAGGGATGAACGCCTTACATTCAGGTTTAACACTATTAGCAGGAGCTCTAATGATGGGGCTAGTTAGTCCCTTTGCTGGTCAAATCTTTGATAAGTATGGAGCTAAGAACCTAACTAAAACAGGATTTACACTATTAACATTAGGGACTTTACCTTTCATTTTCTTAACTGAAGATGTTTCTATTCTATATGTAGTTATATTGTATGCAGTTAGAACTTTTGGAATGGCATTAGTTATGATGCCAGTTACTACTTCAGGAATGAATGCTTTGTCTACTGAAATGATGGGACATGGAACAGCTGTTAATAATACAGTTAGACAAGTAGGAAGTTCAATTGCTACGGCTGTATTAGTTTCTATTTTGTCCAATGTTACAACTAATTCGATGCCTGCTAAGAGTTTATTAAAATTAGATCCATTGGCATATAAAAATGAAGCTTTATCTGCGACACTAAGTGGTTATCATGCTGCCTTCACGGTTGCTATAATTTTAACGGTTGCAGGTTTGATCCTTTCATTTTGGCTTGGTGATGGTCACTATGTAAAGGAGGAGAATAAGTAATGATAATTTTCGTTTTAATCGTTGCAGGATTTTGCTTTTTCTTATGTACGAACTTATTAGTTAATAATAAAATATTACATGTCACTAGTTCACTTTTCTTTGGATTAATTACTTTAATTTCAGTAATACTAATTATTGCTAACTTTCATAATCATTTTGGTATGCATAAGGTGACTGAAACTAAGTCATCAGTATTAGTTTCAAATAGTAAAGATATTAATATGTTATTAAATCAACCCATTGGAACTTCTGGTAAGGATAATGTGGTTATTTATAAAACTAATGCAAATCAGAAAAAGCCTTTGCATACTTCAACTGATCAAACTAAGAATTACATTGTACAAGATGATACGAATGCTAAATTAGTTACTAAGACTACTAAGTGGCAATATAAAAATGATAATTATAAGTTATGGTTCAATTTTGCTCAAAAACCAACTCACTATCGAACAGTTAATTATTTCTACGTTCCTAAAGATTGGTTAAATCTTACGGTAAAACAAGCTAAGGCTTTACCTACAGTTATGAAAAAGATACAGAGCCAAAGCAACAATGCTGGACAACAACAAGCTATGCAGCAAGCAGCACAAGCCTTTGTTAAAAACGAAGTTATGAAAGGGATACAAAAGAATCCTAATATGACGGATAAAGATAAAAACCTCTTGATTAAGCAAAGTACTGCTAAGTTCAAACAACAAGCAAAGCAACAGGCGATGCAAAAAATGTTGCCTACAGTTAAAAAAGAATTGGCTAAGATAAAATAATGTTGACAATTTTAGTTTAGATTATTAATATAAGTAATAATCAATAAACGCTGTGAAATAGTCTAAGTATTTTCTATAATTTTGAGCACTCAGAAATCTAGTGGTTAATGTGAACTAGGCAATTATAGTTAAGAATTACAACTACGGAGCTTTTTAATTACGACGTTTTATCTCGTTATCGATATTTGAGTGATCTTAACTATTAGATAACTTGGGTGGTAACGCGGATTTATTAATTTCGTCCCTAGCAATATTATTGCTAGGGACTTTTTGTTTGGAGGAGAATTTATATGAATATTATTGATGATTTAAAATGGCGCGGTGCCATTAATCAACAAACAGATGCTGAAGGATTAAAAGAAATTGTAAAAGAAAAGAAAATTGGTTTATATGCAGGAATTGATCCAACCGGTGATAGTATGCACGTTGGGCATTTAATACCTTTTATGATTTTAAAAAGATTTCAATTAGCTGGTTACCGTCCATATATTTTAATTGGGGGAGCTACCGGTTCAATTGGTGATCCAAGTGGTAAAAAATCAGAACGTACATTACAAACAATGGAACAAGTTGAACATAATCAACAATGTTTAACTAAACAAATGGAAGGCCTTTTTGGCAAAGATGGTTCATTTAATATCGTTAATAATTATGATTGGTTATCAAAACTATCATTAATTGATTTTCTTCGTGATTATGGAAAATCATTTAATGTTAATACCATGCTTAATAAAGAAATTGTTTCTAGTCGATTAGAAACTGGAATTTCATACACTGAATTTACTTACCAAATTTTACAAGGAATTGATTTTGCACATCTATTTAAAGCGCATGATGTGCAATTAGAAATTGGTGGTTCTGATCAATGGGGAAACATTACTGGTGGAATAGAACTTATTCATAAATTGCATGGTTCAGATGCTAAAGCTTTTGGACTCACAATACCTTTAATGTTAAAAGCTGATGGAACCAAATTTGGTAAAACTGAAGGTGGGGCAGTTTGGTTAGATCCTGAAAAGACTTCACCATATGAATTCTACCAATTCTGGATTAATACTGATGACCGTGATGTTATTAAGTATCTTAAATACTTTACTTTCTTGAGTCATGAAGAAATTGAAGACTTAGCTGATAAAGTTAAAAATGAACCTTACAAGCGTGAGGCTCAACGTCGCTTAGCTGAGGCAGTAACTGAATTCGTGCATGGTAAAGATGCAGTATTAGAAGCTGAAAATATTACTAAAGCACTATTTTCAGGTGATATAAAACAACTTACTACTAGCGAAGTTGAACAAGGTTTAAAGAATATGCCTTCTATGGAAGTAACTAACGAAAAGAAAAATATAATCGAATGGTTATGTGATGACACTAAAATCGAACCATCACGTAGACAAGCTCGTGAAGATGTTAAAAATGGAGCAGTTAGAATTAATGGTGATAAAGTAACTGATATTGATTTTGTAATTGATCCAAATGCTTACTTTGACGGCAAATTTGTAGTAGTTAGACGTGGTAAAAAGCGTTACTTCTTGGCTAAAGTAAAATAGTTTTATAAAAAAGGAAATTAATTTAAATTAATTTCCTTTTTTTGTTGACATTTTTTAAAATACACGGTATATTATTACTTGCGCTGTTAAATGTGCATATCACTTAAATATTTAAATGTTA
>NZ_BPLL01000040.1 GCF_019656235.1 Apilactobacillus xinyiensis
TTGAATATCGAAATCATTCCATGAAATTAAATATTTAATTTAGTAATAATTGTCTAACTTTTTTAAGGCACTTCAATAATGGAGTTCCTTTTTTCTTTACTTTTTATATAATAAGGATTATCATTAAATTAATTATTAAATAATAATCATTCTAATCTAACAAAAGGGGCGTACATACATTGAAAAAGAAAAAAACTAGTTTAGCTCAAAAAATCAATATTTTGAGAGCCAGCGTCATGGGATCGAATGATGGTATTCTATCAGTTGCCGGTATTGTTATTGGGGTTGCTGGTGCTACTACAGATTCATTTTCTATCTTTATTTCAGGAATTGCCGGTATGATTGCCGGTACTGTATCGATGGCTATGGGAGAATATGTATCAGTTAATACGGAAAAGGATTCACAAAGACGAGCTGTTATGCGTCAAAAAAATGCTTTGAAAAACAACTATGATGATGAATTCAATTTCGTTAAAAATAAGTATAAAAGTACCGGTATTTCAGAAGAATTAGCTAATAAAGCTACTAAAGAAATGATGAACAAAGACGCTTTAGTTACCACAGTACGTGAAAGGTTTGGATTCAACGTTAGTGAATTTACCAGCCCTTATGCTGCTGCCATTGCATCAATGATTTCATTTCCTACCGGTTCTATTTTACCGCTATTAGCAATTACTTTACTACCTTCAAAAATAAAAATTATTGCAACATTTATTGCAGTTATTATTGCTTTAGCAATTACCGGTTATGTAGCTGCCATTTTAAGTCATGCAAATCGTGGAAGATCAGTTGCTAGAAATGTTATTTCTGGAATGTTAACTATGATTGTTACGTACTTGATTGGATTACTAGTTGGAATTATTTCAAACGGTTAGGAGGATTTTCTTTTGAAAAGTAAAAAAGATAGTCAAACAATGAGTGAAAAGCTAAACACGTTAAGAGCTGGTGTATTAGGTTCAAATGACGGTATCTTAACTGTTGTAGGAGTTTTGTTTTCAGTTGCTGTAGCAACTCCTAACATCTTTACAATTTTTATTGCTGGTTTATCAGACTTACTAGCATGTGCGTTTTCAATGGCTTCAGGAGAATATGCATCGGTTAGTTCTCAAAGAGACGCTGAAAGTTCTGCCGTAGCTAATGAACAAGTGTTATTAAAAAATAATATTGATGAAGAAATTCAATCAGTTAAAGAATACTATATGAGTCGTGGTATTTCTGAAGAAACATCAACCGAAATCGCACGCGAACTTTTAAATAAAAAACCATTAGAAACCGTAGTTAATACTAAATATGGTATTCAACTAGGTCATTATATGAACCCATGGCATGCTGCCTTTTCATCTTTAATTTCAGCTGCTGCTGGTGGAGTTTTTCCACTACTTGCAATGAGTTTAATTCCGGGAGTATATCGTTGGCCTGGAACAATTGGTGCCGTTGTATTATCAGTTGCTTTAACTGGATATCTAAGTGCTAAGTTAGGTGATGGATTAGTAAAAACCGCTGTAGTAAGAAATATTGTTATTGGAATTTTAACCATGATTATTCACTACACACTAGGAAAATTAATGAATCAATTCTAAAAAGCACCATGCTTAGGGCATGATGCTTTTTTAGTTAATTAATCTAAAATTTTGTGCATACATTAAAGCTGTAAACATTACAAAAATATCTGCTAAAACAAATATAATCAGAAAAATAATTATATTGTTTTTGTATACGTTAAACCATTGAGTAAAAACTTGCTCACCATAAGGCCAAAATTTAACATTAATTTTATAAGTCATAAATTTCATGTACGCAAAAATAAACTCGGCAATTAATAGAAAAATCAAAGCATAACTATTAGCTATTTCTGGGAAAAACAAACTCAAAACAGTATAAGTTAAAATAAACGATAGCAAAAAAGTGGAAATTCTATCGAATAAGTTTAGACGCAGTCTACTCTTGTCATTTTTTAAATATACTAGCATGCTTTCTGTTAGGTCTTTATTAAACTTACGCGATTTAAGTGATAAATCAACTAAAGCAATTAAACCTACAAATAAAATAAGATATAACAAAATTAAATATATAAGGATATTATCCCCTCCTAATAATTTAATTATATCAAATAAATAAGCCATGTATTGAAAATACATGGCTTCAAATTATCTAACTAGATTTTTTTCAAAGAATTTAACGGCTACGTTAAAATACAAGTCAGTCATATTATAAAAAGTTTCTAAATCAACATATTCATTGGCTTGATGAGAAGTTGTGTTACCTGGACCCACGATAACTATATCCAATTCCGGATTATTACGTCGAAACTCAGAAGCATCAGTTCCCAAAGAAACTCCCACTTTTGGCAATGGCGTTGCCTCATTTAAAACAAGTCCAGCTTCTTTTTGAAAAATATCAACAATATTAGTATTATTGTGACATTTTACAGGACATTCATTATATTCAACTTTAAGCGTTAAATTAACTCCTGATTGCTTATTTAAACGATCAATAATTGCTGTTAGGCGTCGAATTAATTCATCATTTGGTAATTGTGGAATTGTTCGTACTTTAACCTGAAGATAAGCTTTATCAGGAATACTATTTACTTGTTTACCACCGCGAATAATATCTGGTGCGTATACGGTATAACCTAAATCATCATCGTATTCAGTCAGAGAATTATAAAAAACCTTCTCTGCTAAATAATATTTTATCAAGTTGTCAATTGCATTGATTCCCATACTTGGCATTGAAGAATGTGCCGCCTTACCGATAGAAGTTACGGTATAAGTCATCCATCCCTTATGCGCAGTAATTATGAAATGTTGCTCATCAAAAGCACCTAAATCATTTTTAGCTAATAAAGTTTGCTTTAGCTGTGAATTAATTTTTACTCCATCACTATTCACATAATCATGCAGCTTATCATTAGCAACTCCGGTAGGTTCTGCAATAATCAAGCTATCTAAATCATCGCCATAGCCTAAATCAGATAAGTATTTAGCCCCTTCTTCTGTTAATTCCTCTGAAATAGTCAAAATTAAACGTACATTACCTTTAAAGTTTTCATCATTGGCTAATTCAATGAAAGAAATTATTAAGTCTACGACACCAGCTTTCATATCACTAGTTCCACGACCATATAATTTACCATCCTTTGCTACCAATTTAAAAGGGTTGGTATTCCAACTGTTAATATCACCTTCACTGACAGTATCCATATGACCACTAAAGCCTAGAATGGGACCATCATTATTAATAATTTCAGCAACTAAGTTAGCACGTTTGGGAGCTTGCTTAATGGTTGAGGAGGAAATACCATAAGATGCTAGCAAGTCTTTTACGTAAATAGCCACTGCTTCTTCATAGTTATTTACCGTATTAATTTCTACTAAATCTCTAAGTATTTGTAACTTTTCATGTTTGTTCATAAAAATCCTCCTCAAGATATAAAACTAACCAGATAATATTTACATTAAAATGTTATTAAATTTAAATGATATTATATGTGGTAATCGACATTTTATCAATAGTAAATTAAAAAAGCATTCTTTAAATTCAAGAATGCTTTTTAGTTATGTTTTCTTTTCCAATTGTGTGCTATGACTGCTGAAGTAATTGGAATTGATAGAATAACCCCAATTAACGAAAACAGAATAATTATGAATTCAGCATTAAAAACTTTATCGTTCAATATGTTACCAAAAGAATAATTCAAACCAAAGAACCAAATGAACAAAGCTAACATACCTCCAAATAACCCAAAAAACAGTGTATTCAAAGTGGTTCCAATAATTTGCTTACCAATAAAAAATCCATCAAAAAGTAATCGTTTACTACTTATATCAGGATGTTGTTCAGTTATTTCACCTAAACCAGAAGCAATCGCCATTGTGGATTCAGCAATGGCTCCTAAAGTACTTAAAATCGCAGTTGCAATGGATATTTTTACAAAACTAATTCCAATCATTAATGACATGCCCTCTAAGTCATCACTATCTTCTAATCCAAATCCCTGTACTTGCGACCAATATTCAATTGGAATAATTAAAACTACTAAAATAATTAAGACAAACAGTGAAGAATAAAAAGCTAATTTACCAGTCTCATCATTTACACCACTTAAAAAAATTGTTAAAGATAACAGAATCGTTCCAACAACTAATGTTACTAACAATGGTGATAGGTGAAAAGATATTAAAACAATAGCTAGAAATAAAAAACCAAAATTTAATATTAAGCTGATAAAAGAATTGAAGCCTTGACGACCTCCAACCAAAAGCATTAAAAATAATAAAATTATGCCTAACAGTGCAATTGAACTCATTTATTGCCACCTTCTTTAATAAATATACTAGTTAAAAAGCTTGAAACTGGCACTGCTAGAACTATTCCAATTGCACTAATCAAACTTTGTACCATGCCTAATGACATATTCATGGAAAAAGAATATCCCCAACTATTACCATTCTTTAAAAATAAAATGGCCATTGGTAACGTTTCACCCATAAAGATAAAGAATAAGACGTTAATTAAAGGTCCCATGATAGATTTTCCAATATTTTGCCCTGATTTAAAGATTTGCTTTTTAGAGATTTGTGGGTGTTCATGTTTTAAAGTAAATAAAGATGAAATAATGTCAGTAGACTCATCCATAACGGCTCCTAATGAACCAATCAAAGTTCCAGCTAAAAATAACGGCCGCGGTGATTGAGTAACGTATTGCATAGATTCATAAAAGATCCCTCTTTCATGAGTAATAGTAAAAACAATCAAACCAATCAATACTGACATAAAAGTGCATGTTAAAGTAGATCCTAAAGTAATCCACATTTGACGTGTAAATCCTAACACCATTAGCAATGTAACAAATGAAAAAATAACCGCTAATACACTAAATATAATGACTACCCCAGCACCATTAGCATGGTTATTGATTAATAAAGCTAAAATAAATAACAATGAATTAACAAAAATACTACCTAAGGCTGTCACACCACTCATTTTTAAAAAAATCACCATTAAGCTAATTGCTAAAAATAATACAAAAACAATTGGGACATCTCGTTTATAATCCTTGATAGTAACGTTCAAACTAGGGTTTTTGTGAATTATAACAAAAGCTTGCTGACCTTTTATATATTTTTTATCCATCGCTTGAGAGTTACTGTAAGTGTTATTAATAACAACTTTTTTATCTTTATATTTACCATTTAAAATGGTACCTAATAATCTTTGAGTATATTCTACATCTTCATTTTGAAAAGTATCAGTTGTTTGATTTTTATGTAAAAATTCTGCCTTATCAATTCGAAAAATTGGTTGTCGGTATAAAAAAGCATCGTTTTTAACAAATGTTATCAAACCAATGCCCATTATTATGAACATCAAAATTAATTTTAAAGGAATTTTATTAATTATCTTTTTCATTATTGTTAATCATCTCATTAAATTATTTGATATGTTTATCTACTTGATTTTAACATATGTTAGGCATTTTATTTGATTAGAAAAAAGTTACTTAAGTATTCAAAAAATCCCGCCACGATACAGATAATTTGACATACTCGGTAAATTTTTGTAATAATTGTTTCTGTTTGTTTTTTTAATATTTATCAAAGGAGGATTTTATGAGCACAAAAATTAACGTTAATAACTTAACCAAAATATTTGGTCGTCATGCTGGACGTGCCAAAGAAATGCTAAGAGATGGTAAATCTAAAGCTGAAATTTTAGAAAAAACTGGTAGCACTGTTGGTGTTAACAAAGCTAATTTTACCGTAAATGATAATGAAATATTTGTAATTATGGGATTATCAGGTAGTGGTAAATCAACATTAATCAGAATGCTTAACCGTCTAATTGAACCTACTGATGGTGAAATTCTACTAGATGGTAAAAATATTACCGATTTAGATAAAAAAGAGTTACGAGAAATTAGAAGAAAGAAATTAAGCATGGTGTTCCAAAACTTTGCTTTATTCCCTAACCGTACAATCTTAGAAAACACTGCCTATGGATTAGAAATTCAAGGGGTTGATAAACAATCTCGCGAAGAAAAAGCTCATGAATCTTTAGAATTAGTTGGTCTTCACGGATACGATAACCGTTTTCCAGATCAATTATCAGGTGGTATGCAACAACGTGTTGGTTTAGCTCGTGCATTAGCTAATGACCCTGAAATTTTATTGATGGATGAAGCCTTTTCTGCCCTAGATCCATTAAACCGTAAAGAAATGCAAGATGAGTTACTAGACTTACAAGCTCATTTGCACAAAACTATTATTTTCATTTCTCATGATTTAAATGAAGCCCTTCGTATCGGTGATCGTATCATGATTATGCGTGATGGTAATATTGTACAAACTGGCAAACCAGAAGATATTTTGCAAAACCCTAAAAATGAATACGTTGAAAAATTCATCGAAGATGTTGACCGTACTAAAATTCTTACAGCTAGTCGTGTAATGATTAGACCAAACGCTGTTAATATCGAAAAAGATGGTCCACGTAGTATTCTAAGACAAATGCGTAGTAATGAAATTTCTAGTGCCTATGTGGTTGATTCTAATCATAACTTCAAAGGACTGGTTGATGCTGACAATATTAACAAATTAATTGAAAAAGGCGAACGTGATATTACCAGTGTTATTAAAACTGATGTACCAACCATTCATCCTGACACTCCAATTAATGATTTCTTAAATCAAATTTCTACTTCACCAGTTCCATTTGCGGTGGTTGATAAAGATAATCGTTTATTAGGTATTATCATTAGAAGTTCAATTCTTGAAGCAATTTCTGGAAATGAGGTGCAAAATAATGTTTAATTTAATGACTATGAACATGCCTACTATTCCTTTAGCAAAATGGATTAACGCTTTTGTTAATTGGCTAACTCAATTTAATGGTTTCTTTAATGCTATTACCAATTTTATTGGTGCTATTGTAAACGCATTTCAATGGTTCTTTGATTTACTTCCAGTATGGTTATTTATTGTCTTAGTACTTGGTTTAACATACTGGGCTTTACGCAAAAGCAAGCATTGGGGCCTAATGGCTTTTGAATTGATTGGAATGTTACTAATTTACAACCAAGGTTATTGGAGAGATATGACTCAAACCTTAACTTTAGTCTTAACTTCTAGTTTAATCATTGTAGTCATTGGAATTCCACTAGGTATTTGGATGGCTAAAAGTCATACTGTTAATTTAATTTTGAAACCTATTCTAGATTTCATGCAAACCATGCCTGCCTTTGTATACTTAATTCCAGCCGTTGCACTTTTTGGAATTGGAATGGTACCTGGAGTAATTGCATCAGTAATTTTTGCTCTTCCACCAGTAGTTAGAATGACTAATTTAGGAATTAAACAAGTACCTGAAGATTTAATTGAAGCCTCAGATTCATTTGGTTCTACTGATTGGCAAAAACTAATTAAAGTTCAATTACCATTAGCTAAAACCACTTTAATGTCTGGAGTTAACCAAGGTATGATGCTTACCCTATCAATGGTAGTTATCGCTTCAATGATTGGTGCTATGGGACTCGGTTCCCAAGTTTACTTCGCTGTTGGTAGAAATGATGCTGGTTCTGGTTTTGCTGCTGGTATTTCAATCGTTATCTTAGCCATCATCTTGGACCGTATTACTCAAGCATTTAATAAATCTAAACGTGACAACATCAAATAAGGAAGGAGAATTATATGTACAAAAAAATAAAATTTCTTATAGCCGCTTTGTCAGTGATTCTTCTTGCTTCAACTTTATCAGCTTGTAGTAGTAGCAAACCCGCTGCTTATAATCCTAATGAAAAATTAGGCAAACAAATTAATTACACCATTACTGGAATTGACGCTGGAGCCGGAATTATGGCTTCCACACAAAAAGCTCTAGATGAATACGGCTTACGTCAAAACAAGTGGCAATTGCAAACTAGCTCTACTGCGGCAATGACTAGTACACTAGATAAAGCAATTAAATACAAACAGCCGATTGTGGTTACCGGTTGGCAACCACACTGGATGTTCACTAAGTTTCCTATTAAATTTTTGAAAGACCCTAAGAACGTCTATGGTAAAGCCGAACAAATTCATACAATTGCTCGTAAAGGTCTAAAAAATGATGCTCCTGGAGCATATCAAATTATGAAACAATTTCATTGGACCCCTGAACAAATGTCTCAAGTGATGCTTCAAACAAATGCTGGAGTGGACCCTAAAAAGGCAGCTAGTGAATGGATTAAAAAGAATCCTAAATTAGTTGCTGAATGGACTAAGGGAGCTGCCAAAGGCAACGGTAAAGCAATCAAGTTAACTTATGTGGCTTGGGATTCAGAAATTGCTTCCACTAATGTTTTAGCTCAAGTACTTGATAGCATGGGCTATAAAACAACTATCCAAGCAATGGAAATGCAACCAATGTGGATTTCTATCGCAACTAACAAAGCTGATGCTACCCTATCAGCATGGTTACCCAACACAGCTGGCATCTACTACAAACAATATAAAGATAAAGTAGATGACGTTGCAGTGAACCTTAATGGTGCTAAAGTGGGACTAGCCGTACCTAAATATATGAAAAATATTAATTCTGTTGAAGATTTACTCAACAAATAATAGACTAAAGACAATTCACTGTACTTGTGGATTGTCTTTTATTATATTATCATTAAAAAAATGTATTAATTTCTAATAATTGTAGGTGAATGAATTGGACAAAATAAACGAACAAGAATTAAAAAATGATTTTTATAAGGCTGTTAATGGTGATTGGGAAGCTAAGGCAGTTATCCCTAGTGATCACTCATCAATTGGTGGTTTTATGGATTTAGTAGATAATATTGAAGAAACTTTAATGAAAGACTTTGATGATTTAAAGGCTGGCAAAATAAAACCAGAAAATGATGAAATGGTTGAATTTAAGAAATATTATGATTTAGCTACTGACTTTGAAAAGAAAGAAAATGATGGTGTTAAACCATTATTGCCAATTCTAAAACGCATTGAAGAAGTTAAATCCTTTAACGATTTAAATGAACAATTTAGTGATTGGACACTATCTGGCTTGCCTACTCCTATAGACTTTGGCGTTGAAGCTGATATGAAACAAGCTAAAATGAATGTTTTATATGTTGATGGTGGCCCATTGTTCCTTCCAGATCGCAGTTATTATGACAAGGAAAATCAACAAGGTGCCATGTTAATGAATGTGTTCCAAAATATGGCTGTTAAGTTATTGAAAATGGTTGGTTATAATGATGCTCAAGCTAAAAACATTTGGTCTGCAGCTGAACGTTTTGATCGTTCAATGGCTCCTTATGTATTAACTGCTGAACAAAAAGCCGATATCGAAAACATTTATAATCCTATGAAATTTGATGAAATTGCAAGCAAAAGCAAAGCAATTGATTTAAAGCACGCTATTAAAGAGTTGATTGGTCAAGTTCCAGACGAAGCAATTGTTACTGAGCCTAAATTCTTAGATAATCTAGATAAAGTAGTTAACGAAGAAACCTTTAACGACATGAAGAATTGGATGCTTGTACAAACGGTAACTTCGTTTAGTAATACTTTAAATGAAGAATACAGACAAGTAAGTGGCGAATTTTCTAGAGCTTTATCAGGTAAAAAAGAAGCGCAAAGTCGTGAAAAAGCAGCTTATAATTTTGCTGCTAATGTATTTAGCCAAATAGTTGGTGATTACTACGGACGAAAATACTTTGGTGAAAAAGCTAAACAAGACGTTTACAACATGGTTGTTAAAATGATTAACGTTTACGAAAAGCGTCTACAAAATAACACTTGGTTAAGTGAAAGTACTAAGCAAAAAGCAATTGTTAAGCTAAAAGCGTTAGGAATCCACGTAGGTTATCCAGATAAAATTAACCCACTATTTTCTAAATTTAAAGTAACTTCAAAAGCAGATGGCGGAACTCTGTTTGAAAATACTGAAAAAATTAATAGAATGGTAGCCGAAGATAATATGAGTAAATGGCATAAACCAGTAGATCGTAGCTTATGGGGAATGAGTGCTAATATGGTTAACGCCTATTACTCGCCTACAGAAAATCAAATTGTTTTCCCTGCTGCTATTTTACAAGCACCATTCTATAGTTTAAAACAATCATCTAGTCAAAACTTTGGTGGAATTGGAGCTGTAATGGCTCATGAAATTTCACATGCTTTTGATAATAATGGTTCTAAATTTGATGAAAATGGTAACCTTGCTAATTGGTGGACAGAAGAAGATCATGAATACTTCGGTAAATTAGCACAAAACATGATTAAAGAGTTTGATGGTATTGATTTTGCTGGACAAAAAGTAAATGGTAAATTAACTGTTTCAGAAAACATTGCCGATGCTGGTGGATTGAGTTGTGCTGAAGAAGCTGCTAAGGGTGAAGATGATTGTAATTTACGTGAGTTCTTTATCAATTGGGCTCGTATTTGGCGTAATAAATCTACAGAACAAATTAAACAATTATTGTTATCGATTGATGTGCACGCCCCAGCAGAACTTAGAGCTACTGTACAAGTTAAGAATTTAGACGATTTTTACACTACTTTTGATGTAACTGAAAAAGATCAGATGTATCTAAAACCATCCGATCGAGTTCAAATTTGGTAAAAATAAAAAAGGGTTAGAGATTATATGTACCGCCTTAAAAAAGTTAGACATAATATCTAATTTTTTAAGGCGGTTTTTTTATGTCAAAATATTCAACTAA
>NZ_BPLL01000041.1 GCF_019656235.1 Apilactobacillus xinyiensis
GAGTAGTTGGAGGATCGCCTCCTGCAAGGGTAGGACGTTGCCACGCTCATTATGAAAAGCTTTCGATTTATTTCGAAAGCTTTTTTATTTTATTGAATATATACTTGTGAAATGTGATAGAATGTTTAATAACATTAAACATTTTGGAGGATTATTTCAGATGCGAAAAATTAAACTTTCTTTAGGTGTCCAAATTTTTATTGGACTTGTATTGGGAATTGTGTTAGGAACTGTTTTTTATAAAAACGAGTTAGCAATTAATATAATGCAAAGTCTAGGTACTATGTTTATACGTCTTATTCAAATGATAGTTATACCTATTGTTATATCTTGTTTAACAGTTGGGATAGCCAACATTGGCGATATTAAAAAATTAGGTCGTATAGGTGGAAAAACTTTACTATATTTTGAATTAATGACAACTCTTGCGATTATATTAGGATTAATCATGGGGAATATTTTTCACCCAGGAGATTTTATAAATGTTCATGCATTAAAAGGAACTGATATAACAAAATACATAACTACTGCTAAAAGTGCCAGTAGTCATTCAGGAATATTAGATACAATAATTAATTTAATACCTACTAATGTTTTTAGTTCTATTAGTAGTGGTGATATGATGCCTATTATATTGTTCTCAGTGTTTTTTGGATTAGGGACAGCAGCTATAGGTGAAAAAGGAAAAGTTATAATCGACTTTTTAGATTCAGTTTCTCAAGTTATGTTTAAAGTAACTGGTTGGATCATGAAAGTATCTCCAATTGGAGTTTGTGCCCTTATCGGTGTAACATTAGCTGAATTAGGTATATCAGCATTGATTCCGCTTAGTTATTTTGTCGGACTTACGTATGTAACTATGATAATATTTGTTTTAGTAGTAATGGGCGGTGTTGCCAGATTATTTGGCTTTAGAATTACTACTTTACTTAAAGTTATAAAAGAAGAAGCGGTGCTAGCTTTTTCTACTGCTAGTTCAGAAGCAGCCTTACCTAAAAACATTGATCGTATGCAACAATTTGGGGTTAGTAATTCAATAGTTTCATTTGTAATTCCTACAGGATATACCTTTAACTTAGATGGTTCAGCAATCTATCAATCATTGGCAGCTTTATTTTTAGCACAGGCTTATGGTATTCATTTAACATTAGCTCATCAAATAACTTTAGTAGTTGTATTAATGATTACTTCTAAAGGAATGGCTGGAGTTCCTGGAGCGTCATTTGTGGTGTTATTAGCTACTGTTTCTACAATTGGGGTACCAATGTCTGGATTAACATTTATTGCCGGAATTGACCGTTTTGTGGACATGGCTAGAACATCTGTAAACGTAATTGGAAACTCTTTAGCTACGTTAGTAATTAGTAAATCTGAAAATGAGTTTGATCATGAAAAGGAAAAAAGATTTTTAGCAGATATGAAATAAAATAAACAATAAAAAAACGATTTGGAATTATTTCCAAATCGTTTTTTTATTGTTTTGTTCAAGATAAACAGCAATTACTTTGGCATAAACCATGTTCCCACGGTTCATAAAGATTTCTGTGTAATCTCATAATTACTCATTTTATCTCAAGTTTAATTTATTGTTTTAAACAAACTGTTGCTATATCTCCCTCAAAAGTTCCCTAGAGAGTTAAGCATCATGAGCAAATTTATTTTTTACTTTATTAATTACAAGTACGTCAATACTTCTTCATAATTAAAGGATACCGAGATAACTAACAACAGTTAATTTCCTTTGTGAATAAGAATATTCATCTCGTATTCTGTATAAGTACGGGAAAATTAACTGTCAAAAGTTATCTCTACTCTTTTTTATTTTAAAGAATAGAAACAACCATTTTCAGAAATTTTCCCTTGATAGACGGACCGTTGGACGCTCCAGGATCAAAAGTTAGTTCTGTCATGATTGTTTCACCTCTGCTTTCTTTTTTATCTCTCAACTATATTTTATAGAATATTTGAAACATATTCAAGTCTATTGTTTAGATAAAATAAAAAACAGTCATAAAAATGACTGTTTTTTATTTTATTATTGTTCAGTGTACCATGGGTAATGGAAGTTACCTTCACGGTCAGTACGTTCGTAAGTGTGAGCACCAAAGTAATCACGTTGGGCTTGTAATAAGTTAGCAGGTAATACTTCAGCACGGTATGAATCGAAGTAAGTAACAGCAGCTGAAAGTGATGGAACTGGAATACCAGCTTTAGTTGCTAAAGCAACAACATCACGAGCATCGCTTTGGTACTTGTTAGCGATTTCTGAGAAGTAAGGGTCTAATAATAAGTTAGTTAAGTTAGCATCTTTTTCAAAAGCATCAGTGATGTTTTGTAAGAATTGAGCACGAATGATACAACCTTCACGCCAGATTTGAGCTAATTCACCAAACTTCAAGTCCCACTTGTAGTCTTCTGAAGCAAAACGAAGTTGTTCGAAACCTTGAGCATAACTCATGATTTTACCAAAGTATAATGCTTTACGAACTTTTTCAACAAGATCTTTCTTGTCGTCTTCAGTGATAACGTCAGCTGCTTTAGGTCCATTAAGAACTTTAGCTGCATTTAGACGTTCGTCTTTTAACATAGAAATGAAACGAGCGTAAACTGATTCAGAAATAACTGATTGGTCAACACCGATTTCCATAGCATCCATTGATGACCATTTACCAGTACCTTTGTTAGCACCACGGTCAAGAATCATGTCAACGATAGGTTTGTTCTTGTCAGAACCTAAGTCGTCTTTTCTAGTTAAAATATCACCAGTAATTTCGATTAGGTAACTATTAAGTTCACCGTTGTTCCAGTCTTTGAAAATGTTAGCTAATTCATCAACTGAGATACCGGCACCGTTACGAAGAATGTTGTAACTTTCGTCAATTAATTCTTCATCACCGTATTCGATACCATTATGAACCATTTTTACGTAGTGTCCGGCACCATTAGGTCCAATGTATTGAACACATGGTTTGCCATCGTTAGCTTTAGCAGCAATCTTGTCTAAGATAGGTGCTACTAATTCGTAGGCATCTTTTTGACCACCAGGCATTAATGATGGACCGTGTAATGCACCTAGTTCACCACCAGAAACACCCATACCAATAAAGTTAATACCAGATTTATCTAATTCGGCATTTCTCTTCATAGTATCGTGGAAGTTAGTGTTACCACCATCAATTAAAACATCACCTTTGTCTAATAAAGGTAATAATTCGTTGATAACAGCATCAGTAGCTTTACCAGCTTTAACCATCATCATAATACGACGAGGAGTTTCTAATGAGTTAACAAAGTCTTCAACTGAATAACTTGGAACAAGTTTCTTTTCAGCGTGGTCCTTCATAACTTCTTCAGTCTTTGAAGCACTACGATTATAAATACCTACAGTGAAGCCGCGGCTTTCAATGTTAAGGGCTAAGTTTTTACCCATAACAGCCATACCAACAACACCAATGTTTGCTTTTTGATCAGCCATTGTTTGAACCTTCCTTTTTAAAGAAAATTTTTATTTATTAAACACACAAGTAAATTTTAACATTTTAAATATTAAATGTCATTCAATTATTAGTCTAAAGTGAAGACCCATTTGTTGCCATCACGGGCTAATAAATCGTCAGCAGCTTTTGGTCCCATTGAACCAGGAGTGTAGTTAGGAAAATCAGGTTTTTCAGTATCCCAAAGATTTCTAACAACATCAGCTAGCTTCCAAGCACGAGCAACTTCTTGCCAACTTGCGAAACTAGTAGCGTCACCCTTAATAGCATCGTGAATCAAACGTTCGTATGGTTCTGGAGTGTTTTGACGGTCTTCATCTGATTGAACATGGGTTAGGTCCATTCCCTTAGTAGTAAATCCTTGACCAGGAACCTTGCCATTAAGATGTAGGATTACCTTTTGTACTGGATCTACGAATAAAGTTAATACGTCTGAATCTAAACCAGATTTATCTTTATCACCGGCATCAAAAACATCAATTAAAGGTTTTTTAAATACAACGTCGATACGTGTGAATTTATCAGCAAGCATTTTACCAGTACGTACGTAGAAAGGAGTACCAGCCCAACGTTGATTATCAAACATTAACTTACCAGCAACGTATGTTTCAGTATTTGAATCAGCTGGAACGTCATCTTCGTGACGGTAATCTCTTTGTTCACCTTTAGCACCATATTGACCACGGACAAAGTTTTCTCTAGCTTCATCCTTGTCGTAGATTCTAAGGCTACGTAGTGCACGAATTTTTTCGTTACGAATATCAGTATCTTTGAATGCAACTGGTTCTTCCATTGCAAGAATAGTAACAATTTGCATGATGTGGTTTTGTACCATATCACGTAATGCACCGGAATTGTCATAGTATCCAGCACGTTCTTCAACACCAAGCTTTTCAGATAAAGTAATTTGAATGTTCTTGATGAATTTGTTATTCCATACAGATTCTAGAATTGGGTTACCAAAACGTAATGCTTGAATGTTTTGAACCATTTCTTTACCTAAATAATGGTCTATACGGTAAACTTGGTCTTCATTGAATGATTTACCTAATGAATTATTCAACTCTTCAGCTGTTTGGTAATCACGACCAAATGGTTTTTCAATGATTAAACGGTTAAATCCACCGTTGTCAGATAATACATTTTGAGATTTTAGATTTTCAGCGACTGTACCAAAGAAGTTAGGAGCCATAGAAATGTAGAAAATACGGTTTCCTTCAGTTGCATATTTATCTTCTAATTTATCTGCATAATCACTTAATGCTCTATAATGTTCAGGATTTGTAACATCATGAGACATGTAGTAAAAATGGCTAGCAAATTCATTTGCTTGGTCTTCACTTTCAGCACTATCTTTAATTGATTCTAAGATAACATTTCTTAAATCTTGATCGCTCCACTTACGACGACCAGTACCAATTAAAGCAAAGTGTTTTTGATCTATATAATTCTTTTTATATAGATTGAAAATTGAAGGATATAGTTTACGTTTAGCTAAGTCACCTGTTGCACCAAAAAGCATGAACAAGGCACGAGTTTCTGTTGCCAATACCGTCACTCCCTAATATTTATCGTTTATCAAATTTGACATAATAATATATGTAGAATTACGTCAATGTACGTGATTATTATATAACACAAATTAGATTAACAAAAGCGTTTTTCAATCAATAATGAAAACGCTATCTTAAAATAAAAAAATGTCAATGGTAAACGTCAAGATTATTTATTAAATCTATAAGATATTATTTTATTTACTTTGCTAAACTTTAACAATATAATTAACAGGGTGCAAATGATAAAATAAATTTCGAAAAAGGGGAATTCCTTTGTTAGATAAGCTATTATCAGGCTTAGATTTTATTATTCAATATATAGGATTAATTTTTTATTTTGTAATTAGTACTTTATATAACTTAATTGTAAATTTATATAAAATTTTTACACAGAATAGCAAAGTTAATTTAAAAGATAATTTAAACGTTTTTGTTTCAAATCTAGACGCGCCTGATACTTTTAGTTTGTTGTTTTTAGGCATATTGTTAATATTTCTAATTTTTTTCAAACTAACTAAACGCAGGAAAATATTTTCCGTTAAAATAAAAAAGAAAATTAGTTCATCAAGCCTTTCAGTTAAAGGGACCACAATAAAAAGAAATAATGCTGCAAAATATAAAAGAATTACTAATCGTGCAATGCGTAAAAATCATTTTAATGTAACAGCTAATAACTTTGAATATATGATTGGATATTTATTTTATAGAAGTGGTTTTAAGTCGATTGTCACTCAGCAATCTAATGATTTTGGTTTAGATGTTGTAGCTACATATAAAAATAAAAAATATGGCATTCAGTGTAAATTATATAATAGTTATGTTGGAGTTGAGGCTATTCAACAAGCGGTTACGGGTACAGTAGCTTACGGTTTAGACGTGCCAATTGTGGTGTGCTCAAGTAATTATACAAAAGCAGCGCAAGATTTAGCAGGTGCTTCTGGAACAATAGTTATTAATCATGAAATGATAGTTCAATGGTATAAAAACCCTAATTATATCTTTAAAATTTTAAAAAATGTTTAAGACATCTATAAATAATAAATTTTAGTTGCTATTTGTTATTTTGGATATATAATAGGTATTTAGTAAAAGAAAAGATGGTGCTATTAAATGAAAAAAATTAGTAATTTTGTGTTAGCTGGATTATCAGTATTAGCTGCATTTACACTTTTTATTACTTCAAGTTCAGCTAATGAAAAAACTTTTGTTAATATATCAAACTACAATTCATCAACTGTTAATGGAAATGCTACCAAAGGATCTAAGGTTTCAGTTCTTTTGAATAATAAAAAAGAAGTTGGAAATACTTATGCTTCAAAAAATAATGGTAACTACAAGGTTACTTTAAAGGGTAAGTTAAGTAATGGTAGTAAATTATATGTATATGCTCAAACTAAAAATTCTTTGCAAAAACCATATAGAATCATTACATTACAAACAAATACTGTAAATGTTAAAAATACAGTTCAAAGAAATGATAAAAAAACTAATTCTGATAAAAAGTCTAAATCAACTTCTAACAGTGAAAAATCTAGCAATAGTTTAGCTATTAAGATTATTGACGGAAAATGGCAATCTTCAAAATCTAAAAACAATACTTATGAAGTTATGAGCTTTGATACCAAAAACGGTTTTCAAAGAGATGTATTTGAAAATAATAAGTTAAAAAACAGTTTAGTTAAATATGCTGCTTACAGTTACAAGCATCTTTCAAATAATGTATTTGAATTTTCATACAAAGCTAAAAATGCTAAACCTTTGTATATGAAGTTTACTTCTACTAATAAATTTATTTTATCTAATGATAAAAACGATTTTACTAAAAATGTAGTTTACTTTAGTAAGGCAAACTAATTAGCTAATTAAAAAAGGCTCCCAAATGGTGAAGTGCCTTAAAAAAGTTAGACAATTATTACTAAATTAAATATTTAATTTCATGGAATGATTTCGATATTCAAT
>NZ_BPLL01000042.1 GCF_019656235.1 Apilactobacillus xinyiensis
AATATCGAAATCATTCCATGAAATTAAATATTTAATTTAGTAATAATTGTCTAACTTTTTTAAGGCACTTCATTTTAAGATTGCTTTTTTATTACTTCAAATCATTACCAATAAACTGTGAATTGTAAAGATCAGCATAAAAACCATTTTGTTGCATTAACTCGTCATGATTACCGGTTTCCATGATTTGACCGTGGTTCATTACAATAATGTTGTCTGCATCACGAATAGTAGATAAACGATGTGCGACCACAAAACTGGTTCGTCCTTTAATTAATTTATCCATCGCTTTTTGAATTAATGACTCAGTCCGCGTATCGACTGAACTAGTAGCTTCATCTAAAATTAATATTTCTGGATTAGATAAAAATGCCCTAGCAATTGTTAAAAGCTGACGTTGACCTTGGGAAATGTTAGAAGCACTTTCATTTAAAATCGTGTTGTATCCATCTGGCAATTTGTTAATAAAAGTATCTGCATGTGCTTCTTTAGCTGCCGCATAAACTTCTTCATCTGTAGCCTTTTCACGACCATATTTAATGTTATCAAAAATAGTTCCTGTAAATAACCAACTATCTTGTAGCACCATTCCAATATGTGAACGTAATTCTGGACGACTAATATTACGTGTATCAACCCCATTTAAACGAATAGAACCTGATTTAATGTCATAAAAACGCTCTAGCAAATTAATAATCGTTGTTTTACCAGCACCTGTAGGCCCAACGATTGCAACCGTCGTTCCCTTTTTAACTGATAGATTAAAATCTTTAATCAATGGAACGTCTGGTTCATAATTAAAGTTAACTTTTTCAAAAGTAATTGAATTATCAGTCTTAACAGTCGATACATTGGAACGTTCTGTATTCATTTCTGGTTCATCTAATATCTTAAAAATACGTTCACTCGAAGCAATTGTTGACTGAATCGTATTAGTTAAATTAGCTAAGTTACTAATAGGCTGATTAAACATATTAGTATATTGTAAGAAAGCTTGCACATTACCTAAAGCAATATTTCCATTAGCAACTTGAATTCCACCAATAATTGCCACAAAAACATAATTAAGATTCTTTACAAAGTTCATTAATGGAAAAATAAAGCTTGAAATAAACTGCGCTTTCCAGGCAGCTCCATAATATTTCTCATTTTGAGTTTCAAATTTATCAATCGCTTCTTCTTCACGATTGAAAGTTTTTATAATATTATGTCCCGCGAAGGTTTCTTCAACCTGTCCGTTAACGACCCCTAAATGTTTTTGTTGTTTACTAAAGTAACGTTGTGAACGCGGGGTAATTAATCCTACAATAATCGCTATAATTGGTAATGTAGCTAATGCAACCAGTGTTAAAGTCAAACTAATGGTAAACATCATATACAAAACTCCAAAGAATAGCATGATACTAGTAATAAATTGTGTTAGGTTAGTTTGCAACATCGTTGAAATATTATCCATATCATTAATCATTCTAGACATGATGTCACCATTTGAATTTTTATCATAATATGAAATTGGCAAACGTTGCATCTTAGCTTTAAAATCTTTACGTAATTGATAGACAACTTTTTGTGAAATATAAGTCATGATAAATTGTTCAGCAACATTAAACAAAGCACTAATAATGTATAAAATTGCTACTACGATTAAAATATGTCCAACCGTTGCAAAATCAATGGGAATACTACTTAATTTGATTCCACGTTGATTAGCCATGTAACCTTTAGTTACGCCTTTATAAATCTCAGTAGTGGCATTTCCTAAAATTTTGGGTGTAATAATTTGCAAAATTACCGCAATGATTGATAGTAGGACTACAAATATCACACCACCCATCCAAGGACGCATGTATTTAACTAATCGCCACGTAGCTGCCCAAAAATTATCTGGTTTTCGCTTTTTAGCATTATCCATTATTAGCACCCCCCTTTTTAAGCTGTGAGTCTAAAATAGCTCGATAAACTGGATTGTTATCCACTAACTCATCATGCGTACCTGAGCCAACTAATTTTCCATCTTGTAAAACTAAAATTAAATCTGCATTTGCAACCGTAGAAATTCGTTGAGCAACAATTAGAGTAATTGCATTTTTAATTTTAGAGTCTTTATTTAAAGCCATGCGTAATTCTGCATCGGTTTTAAAATCTAAGGCAGAGAATGAATCATCAAAGATATAAACAGCAGCATTTTTTAAGATAGTTCTAGCGATAACTAATCGTTGCTTTTGACCACCAGAAAAGTTACTACCATTTTGTTCTACAGGAGCATCTAATCCGCCGATTTCATCGGTTACAAATTCATCTGCTTTGGCTACTTGCAAGGCATGCCAAATCTCATCATCAGTGGCTTTTTCATTCCCATATTGCATATTTTCTCTAATGGTTCCTGTAAACAATACTGCCTTTTGTTGAGTAATTGAAATGTTGCGATGTAATTCAGCTTGACTAATTTTTTGAATTGAAACACCGTTTAATTTAATCTCACCATTAGTAACATCGTACAAACGAGGCACTAAATTAACTAGCGATGATTTTCCAGAACCAGTTTCACCGATAATTGCTACAGTTTGTCCACGTTTGGCACTAAAATTGATGTCTTTAAGAGCTAGATGATCTTCTTGACCATACTTAAAGTCAACATGTTCAAATGACAAACTAGTTTCATTATCAGCAATATGTCTTTCATGGTCATCTTTAGGGTCTTTAATAGAAGGTTCTACCTCTAAAACTTCGTTAATACGTTTAGCTGAAGCACTAGCTCGTGGAATGAACACAAACATAAATGAAAGCATCATAAAACTAATTAAAATTTGTGTTGCATAAGTCATAAAAGCAACTAAATTTCCTACTGCTAAAGCATTATGCGAAATCATTTTAGCTCCAAACCATACAATTCCAACATTTGTACCGCTTAAAATCAAAGTCATGACAGGAAACATTAATGAAACGATCATAAATACTTTAATTCCATTTTTGGCATAATTACGATTTTGATGATCAAAACGATTTTGTTCATAAGCATCGCGATTAAAAGCTCGAATTACCCTAACTCCAGTTAAGCCTTCACGAAAAATCAAATTCAACTTATCAGTTTTACTTTGTAATTTTTTAAATAATGGTCCGGCAAAAGACATAATAATAACTACTACAATTGCTAAAACTACTAAAGAAACAAAGAAAACAATCGTTAAACGTGGACTTTTAACAAAGGCTAATGAAATGGCACCAACTAGCATAATAGGCGACATAAACATCATACGAAGAACTTGAATCATGACGTTTTGAATTTGCACAACATCATTAGTGTTTCTAGTAATCAATGACGCATCGCCAAACTTGTCTAAATCTTGATCAGATAAATACATAATTTTTCGATACATAGCACTACGAATCTTTTTACCCATTTTTTGTGATTGGGTAGCTGCAAAATAGATATTTCCCGCAGCAGCTAAAACTCCAACCATTGCTACAAATAACATCTTGAAACCTTCACTCCAGATATAGCCAATGTTATTTTTAGCTACTCCGTTATCGATAATATTGGCAGTTACAGTTGGTAAGTACAAATCACAGGCAACTTGTACAATTAAAAAAAGAACTGCAGCAATTACCGCACTCCAGACTAAGTATTTTTTGGATAATTTAAGCAAATATTACCACTCCTTACCTATATTATGTTAAACAAACGTATTGGTCATTATATACTTTAATATTTTAGTTGAAAAGTATAAAATCTACTTATATATAATGTAGTAAAGAAATGGGGTAAAATCATGAGCAGTAATTCAGATACAATCAGCAATATTTTATTCTATATTCGACAGCATCCTGAAAAGACTATTTTTAAAAGTGGTCAGTACAAAAATTCAATTCAAATGTTTATTAACGATGATATTAAAATTGGCAATACTAACTTGTTTTTCCCTAAAGGTCGATTACGTGTTAATCGAATGAACAATGATTTCATGGAGAACAACAACGATTTAATTAACTATTTCTATAGTCTGACTGATGATGAAAATAATAATTTTAAAGAAATTTGGGTTACGACTGGACATATCGTCAATCATCATAAGTTTATTATCGATTTGTCTTTTGAATAAAATAAAAAGGCCTGCTAAAGCAGACCTTTTTTGATTGGGTATACTGGGCTCGAACCAGTAAATTGCGGATTCAGAGTCCGCTGCCTTACCAATTTGGCGAATACCCAATAATTAGTACAATAAATATATTAAACTTAAATAAATATACTGTCAAATGTTTGGTTAACTAGTTGAATTAATTTGACATTAATAATCACATTATATATAATATTTTATGTATTGATTAGTTGTTATTGCCCACTGGTCAAACTGGTTTAAGACGTCGCCCTCTCAAGGCGGAGTTATGGGTTCGAGCCCCATGTGGGTGATTCTATAATAAAAAGCACTTAGCATGATGCTAAGTGCTTTTTATTATGCTGTGATTATGTTAATAACTTAAAGCAAAGTAATGACATTTTCGCCACTGCTTGTTTAAACTTTTAACAGTTATTTCTTTCATAGTTCCAGATAGTGGATCATTATAGATAAACACGCGGCGATTAAACCCTACTACTACAATCGGCACAATTGTACCCGAATAGTCTTTAATCCATAGCATAACTGGACGATTTCTTAATAATCGACTTCGCACACGTCGAAAAGACTTATTGGTTAAATCTTTGTATGAACCTTTTAAATTCACAAAAATATTAAAAAAGTGTTGTGGAGTATAGGTAAAATGATTATATTGACTGACATTTATATACTTGTCAAAAGTCGTAGAATCAATATTTATCCCTGCAAAATTCAACATCATTTTTACTGCACAAAAATACATTTTTTTATCATTAGTTTCACAACTTAATGGTTCAATGTTCAAACGACGATAATTATTTCGTACAAATTTAAAAGGCACCCAACCAGCACCATTGATTGAATCATCAAAGTGAAACCATGCGTGTTTTTTATAAAATCCCATTTTATTTATCATAAATTCTGCATTGTTATCTGAACGTTTAAATGACCGTTTTTCTTTCTTTGATTGGGTCATTTCTTGAAGACACCATTTCTCCATTCTAGAACGTTTTAATTTAACATAAAAAGGCATTAAATTTTCAAAGGCTATTTCTTTATTTTTCATGGATTCATCCCTTCAACAATTAAGACGTTATATTTTAACATTATAAATCAAATCAATCCACTAATGGTTAAAAATATTGCATCATTATAAATCCTTATTATGGTTATGCGGATTACTTTATTTTTATTGAGTAATATGATAATATTTTTTATGTACCTATTTTGGGGTCGTTATGGATTCGACGGGTATAGTTCGAATTCGAATTGCGTTTCGTAGCGGCGTCTACGTAAAAACGTCCAGTTTTTAAATTATAACTGCAAAAAATAATTCAAACAACGTCGCTTTAGCTGCCTAATAAGCAGACAACGACAATCCTCCTAGCTTCGTCTATGAGTTAGATCTGGGTTTTATATGAAGTAGACTTACGCCAACAGCTCCCACCTGAAGTTGTTGGAAGAGACTAATCAGGTTAGCTAGGTATGGTAACCCTGGAATACGGTGTTCTACCTAGTGAAATTTAAATAGTATCCCTATGAGCGTAGATATTCGGATGGCGATATGCTCGGACGCGGGTTCAACTCCCGCCGACTCCATTAGCCAACAAAAGCTCATTGTTATCGGTGTTATTTTTACCGTAACAATGGGCTTTTTATTTATTCTATGGACTAATATGATAAAAAAACAGTAAATTCAATGACAGTATGACAGTATAAATAACAGTAAAAAATAATTCACCGTAGGGGTATGGATGAAAAAAGGGATGCTAAATTTGTACCGCCTTAAAAAAGTTAGACATAATATCTAATTTTTTAAGGCGGTTTTTTTATGTCAAAATATTCAACT
>NZ_BPLL01000043.1 GCF_019656235.1 Apilactobacillus xinyiensis
GTTGAATATTTTGACATAAAAAAACCGCCTTAAAAAATTAGATATTATGTCTAACTTTTTTAAGGCGGTACAATAATTGGTTAAGCTTTTTATTTAAATTATTTAGTAATTTCGCTTAAATCTAAACCTAAGGCTTTAGCTACTCTAGTACCGTAATCATGATCGGCATTGTAGAATTGTTTAGTTTCTAGTACTTTATTTTCATGACTGGAAATAGTTCCCAAAGTACTCTTAAGTGTTTCAATCAAACGTTGCTTTTCATCTTCTGAGTATACATTGTACAAAGCACCAGCTTGAGAGTAATAGTCAGGAGCATAGGTATCATAATGATCAGCGTTTCCATTAACTTCATATGGAGCTATTTTAGCATTGTGATCTTCTTTCGGACCATCTTGACTATTAGGTTCATAGTTTACAGAACCATCTTGACCTTGTGACATAAAACCATCACGTGAATAATTGTTTACCTTATTTTTAGGACGATTAATTGGCAATTTTTCATAGTTAGCTCCTAAACGATAACGTTCAGCATCTTTATAAGCAAATAGTCGACCTTGTAATAATTTATCAGGTGAAGCTTCGATACCTGGTACTAAATTAGCAGGAGAGAAGGCTGCTTCTTCAACATCATCAAAGTAATTATCTGGATTTTGATTCAAGACAAATTCACCGACTTCTTGTAATGGATAATCTTTGTGTGAAACTGTCTTAGTAACGTCAAATAAGTCGTATTTGTAGTTTAACCCTTCTTCAAATGGAATGATTTGTACACATACTTTCCATTTAGGGAAATCACCATTATCAATACGATCATATAAATCTTGAATTAAGTAATCTGGATTTTCAGAAGCGGTCTTAGTAGCCTGTTCTTCAGTCATGTTCTTTACACCTTGTTCAGCAATAAAGTGATATTTAACCCAGAATTGTTCTCCATTAGCATTTACCCATTTAAAAGTATGTGAACCATATCCATTCATATTAGCGTAACTAGCTGGATTACCACGATCACCCATTAAATAAGTAACTTGATGAACTGATTCAGGAGAGTGTGCCCAGAAATCCCATTGCATATCTTGAGAACGTAAATGTGAATCTGGTTCACGTTTTTGTGAATGAATGAAATCAGGGAATTTTAAAGGATCATTAATGAAGAAAATAGGGGTATTATTACCAACAATATCGTAATTTCCATCATTAGTGTAAAATTTCAATGCAAATCCACGTACATCACGTAGAGTATCAGGATAACCCAATTCACCAGCTACTTCTGAAAAACGCACAGTCATATCAGTTTTTTTACCGGCTTCATTAAACATATCAGCTTTAGTGTATTTACTCATATCATGAGTTAAGGTAAATACACCCTTAGCACCAGCACCCTTAGCATGTACAACACGTTCAGGAATTCGTTCACGATTAAATTGTGCTAATTTTTCAATTAGTTGATAATCTTGCATTAATACGGGACCACGATTGCCGGCAGTTAGAGAATGATTATTGTCAGCCCATGGTTGTCCTTCATTTGTAGTTAATTTTTCAGACATACAACCGCTTCTTTCATTATTTATATTCAAATAAATTATATCTGATATATTTATTAAATAAAAGAAATTCGCTTGAATCACATTATAGAATGAAGTCGCTCAGTTGATTATTAACTTCTTCGTCTGAAATACCAATATAACGTTTAGTAATGGCTGGATTGCTGTGATTGAGGACTTGCATTACCATAGCGATACTATTGGTTTTTTTGTAAAAGTGATATCCAAAGGTTTTACGCATTGTATGTGTTCCTAAATCATGACGACCCATTTGAAATTCTACTCGACGAATAACTTTATAAAAGCCATTAACTGTAATATGTTCTGATACATTATGTTTACGTGATGGGAATAAATAGTCATCCATAGAAGTAAAGCTTTGATTATGAATATAGTTGTCTAATTCTCTAGCAATGTTTTTTAAGTTTACTTGACGTTTTTTACCAGTTTTTTGTTCATAGATATATGGAGTCTTATCATGAACAACGGTGCCTAATCTTAGTTGTACAATATCACTACAACGTAAACCGGTATTAATACCAACCAAGAATATCATCAAGTCTCTTTCGCCAAAACGACCTTTTCTTAGATAATTTTTTACTGCTTCAATGTCATCTCGAGTTCTAAGCGGTTGGACATCAGTTATTAATAGTTTTTTATTTTTACGTTTATTAATCATAATTCATTTATCCTTACTATTTATTTAATAAATTAATTCTCATAAATCCTATTATAATAGGATTTGGAATTCCTTGTTTTAGGCAAAAGTAGGAATTCAATTACAAATTAATTTTAACATGTTTTAAACGCATGTAACATCTTGAATGCTTATTTGTGTAAATAAATTAATTTAATCTAGAAATAATTAGTAAAATACTAAAGTGTTCTCTAACGACACGTTCGTTTTTATCGTGAATAATTTATCATCTGCCGCTTTATATATCGCTTAATTAAAAAGATTAATTACTAGCTATAAAATGATAATAGTAATATTATTAAGTTAGTTAAATAAGGGGGACATATCATGAATGAAGACATTTTATTTAATCCAGGCAATGCAATTGCTTCAGATGTAAATCCAAATGACATTATCCGCACAGCGCAAATTACTGCTGATAAACGTCAACAAAAAGATACGTTAGTAATGGTTAAAGATAAAGAAAACAACGAACACCTTTTATTTGAAGTTAGTGATCAAGTAGGGGACTCTGAAAAAGCACGCGCTTATAAAATTGAAAGAAAGTTTTAGTTTTTGAAATAGCATATTTATTTTATGCTATTTTTTTATTTTATATTTTAATTAGTTAAAGTAACAAATGACAATTTAACCAAATAAAAAAAACACTAAAAAGTTATTGTACTCTTTAGTGCTTTAATAAATTACTTACTTTCTTTATCTTGCGCAGCTTGTGCTAAAAGATTTAAATAGTTAAATGGACGATCAAAGTTAGGTTGGAACAACATATCAACCATTGCTAAATCGTCAATTGTATTTTTATTTTGAATACATATAGACAATGTATTAGCAGATTGTGAAACATCATGCTTACTCATTAGAGCTCCACCCAAAATACGACGAGTATTAGGGTCATAAATCAATGACATGAGAACTTTTTCAGTTGTAGGCATGAATTCTGGACGATAGTTGTCTTCGAAAATAACTTGATGTGCATCAATGTTATCTTGTTCAGCCATTTTCATGGTCAGACCAGTGGAAACAATCGTTTCTCCATATAGTTCTAGTCCTGATGAAGATTGAGTCCCCATATATTTAACCGTTGGCTTCTCAATGTTATCACCAACGAGAATTCCTTGGCGTACCGCATTCGTAGCTAATGGAATATAAGCAGATGTGTTAGTAGGGTTATAGTGTACGGCTACACTATCACCAGCTCCATAAATTGAAGGGTCAGAGCTTTGCATATATTCATTAGTAATAATTGCACCATTTGGCATCATATCAACTTTACCCTTTAGTAAGTCGGTATTAGGTCTAAAGCCAACACATAAGATAGCCATGTCAACTACTGTATCACCCTTATTAGTAGTAATTGTTAATTCATCTTGACCAGCAAACTTTTGTACACGTTCACCTAAGTTAAGCTTAACACCATGTTCACGATAGTTAGTTTCAATTTTATCAGTAAAAGCTTTGTCAAAATACTTGTGCATAACTCGGTCATTAGTATCAATTAAAGTGACATCATGACCATGATTCGAATAAGCTTCAACTAATTCAGCACCAATATATCCACCGCCAATAACCGCTACACGTTTGTTATCTTTAGCAATTTGGAATAACTTTTGGGCATCATGCCAATTTTTACAGAAATGAACTCGTGGATTATCAGCACCCTCAATTGGTGGAACAACTGGTAGTGATCCAGTGGTCATAACTAACTTATCGTAAGTATCTTCAAAAGTTTCGTGTTTAGATAAATCTTCAACTTTAATTTTTTTATTTGTATTATCAACTGAAATAATATTGTACAACATTTTAACATTAGCACCTAAATTACTTAATTCTTGTGGATTAGAATAGAATAACCCTTTTGGATCAGCTACTTTACCATCTAAATATAGCGCAATTCCACAAGACAAGAATGAAATATTATCATTTCTCTCGTACACAGTTACATCTGCATCCGGATGTCTTTTTAAAATTTGTTTAACCGCAAAAGTACCTGCGTGAGTACAACCAATAACAATAACTTTCATAATTTTGAACTCCTTTGTATAACATTTAATATGCTATTTAAATATATACAAACATTAGTATACAAGTTTCATTTTATACTTTGTGAATAAAAACACAATTTTTAAGGTTTAAATTAAACAAATATTATTTATGTTAAGAGTTTCTTATAAAATATGTTATGATAACTAAAAATTAAATTTTTTATTTAAAGGATATGGTGTTAATTAAAAAGATACTTAAAGCGATTAAAAACGTACTGGTTAATTGGGTTGTTGAAAATGCATTAATAAATGTATTAGTATTAATTCCATCCCTTATTTTAATGCTTATTATACATTATGTTGGACACGTAGACTTTAATAACAGTCCATTAAGAATTCTAAAAATATTGGTTAGCGGTCTAGCACTGTTCTTTATAATATCTTTGATTGAATCTATATTTAAACGAAAATAAAAAGGATTACATCATGTATGTGTACCGCCTTAAAAAAGTTAGACATAATATCTAATTTTTTAAGGCGGTTTTTTTATGTCAAAATATTCAACT
>NZ_BPLL01000044.1 GCF_019656235.1 Apilactobacillus xinyiensis
TTGAATATCGAAATCATTCCATGAAATTAAATATTTAATTTAGTAATAATTGTCTAACTTTTTTAAGGCACTTCACACTACTACCACCATAATTACCCATTCCCACTAGCAGAATGGTAAACGGAATGAAAAAGATAGCGATGCTGAGCAAAATGTTAAAGATACCCAGATAGATAATGTTTCGATGTTTGATAATTAAACGCTCCTTATTTTTGATATATTTTAATTTCGTCATAATATTTATTTACTAAATCGTCATGATAAACTTTCGGCTGTTTAGAATTTTTAACATGTTGCCATAAAATAGCAGCAACCTTTATCTGATTGTTAAATGAGTTACTAGGTGTACTGTGACAGAAATCCCTAACAAAGTGGTTCCATTGGTAAGTGGATTCTTCATGATTTTTACGCTCTAAGGGTACTTGCATTTGTTGAATCAAATCGCCAACAGTTATTTGAGTATCATTCTCTACTTCAGCATTACGCTTAATCACAGCCATTGACTTTTTAAAACTAAATTTTTGCACGTGAAAATAATTAGCAAAAAATTGTCGTGCAGCCTGATTAAAACTAAACCCCGGATCCAATAATTTAGTTGTTAAACTAATTTCATCAGCAGTTAATTGATGCCTGCTTTTATTGTGGTTAGGACGTTTAGCATGTATTTGATTAGCTGGAGCGCCACTTAAGAATTGTTCGAGATAATTATTTAACTCGGCTTTGGTTCCATAGGTCGGTAATTTATACTGTCGGCATAGTTGAACTAGTTCAGTTTTGTAAAAATATTGTTGATGATACGCTTCTAAGGTTAATTTTTTCATATTAGTTGCCTATTTAGGATAAACCACATGAAATTTTTCTAATACCATCATGGCAGTTTCCGGATTAAAGTTTTTTCCCGCAGCTGCATATTCGTTCTCAAAGAAATCATTATGCACACGTTTCCAATATGCAAAACTACGATCGCCTTCACCTTCTTGATAGGCATGTTGATCGTCGACTGAACGGTAAGGAGTAATAATTACATCATCAGTTTTAGTTACACAAATAGGTTCATCACGACTATTTAAAATTACATCATAAGCACCAACTTTAGGCAGTGGCTCATTAGGTTCATACAAATCATATGCACTAGTAGTGGCAGTTTTAATTCCAGTTTGAACTAAATCAGCTAAATGGTCAGCATCTACGCCAAATTGGTAACTACTTTGTAATACAGTATTCTCTGTTAAGTTTAAAGCTTGTTTTGCTTGTTCAAAAAATTGTTCAGGATTCATTATTGTGACTCCTTAGTATTTGGTATGTAGCTTAATTGTACAATACACGCATCCCATTTAAAATATTAAATCAATTATCATTTATTGATTTTAACCATCCTTATCATCATACTCATTATTTACAATAAAAAAGCCCCATACACAATCTAGGATTTGTGTGGGACTTTTAGACGGTAAACTATTGATTTTGAACATTCTTATGATGGTGCATTAACCAGATTAACATTACCATAACGATTAACATGATAATTGCGGCAATCCAGTAAGTGAAATGCATCCCGAACAAGAACCAGTCATCATGGCCAAATGGATAAGTAGTAATTGAACGGTGGGCTTTGAAACTCATTCCAGTATAGAGTAGGGATGTAGCTAGTGATAGTCCAACTGTAAAACCAATGTTACGACTTAGGGCGAGCACTGAACCAGCCACGCCTTGTTGATCTTTACGGGCATTTTCCATAACCATCGGATTGTTTTGAAACAGCCCATTGGCAGTGGAAAAGATGACAAAGCCTAATAATAAGATTGCTAGTGGCCATTCTGGACGAACGATTGCAAATAAAACTTCAGCAATTACGAAGATAATAGAAGCTCGCAAGGACATCTTAACGGCACCGTATTTATCACATAAAACGCCACCTAAGTAAGCTGTGAATACGTTAACTACCGGTAGCACACTCATGATGAATCCAGTTTGTGATGGTGAGAATTTCAAATTATCTTGAATATAAAATGGCAATAATACGTTATTGAAATAAATAATGATGTACATGAACATTAACGCCACAATACTAATGGTAAAACCGGGATTTTTAAATAGTGATAAATCTAAAATAGGTTCCTCAACGTGTCGCTCAATATGAATAAAGGCAATCGCAAGGATGGCCGTAATGATAAAGGCGATGATAATTCCTGGATTATGGAAACCAATTTCTTGACCAGTAAAAATGGTGATAAAGAATATCCCAATCGCGAGGGCTAAAGTGATAAAGCCTAAATAATCAATTTGTAACTTAGGACGTTCATTTGACTTATTAGGTTTATGATAGACAAATTCACCAAAGATAAAGGCTGCAATCCCAATTGGCACGTTGAATAGAAAAATCCAATTCCAACTAGCAACGGATAAAATAATTCCAGCTACTGCCGGACCGGCAATATAACCTAATTGACCAATGGTCGTGTTGATTCCTAAGGCTTTACCACGTGAACCAAATGGCACTGATTCCGTAATAATTCCCATATTAGTGGCCATGGTCATGGAAGCACCGAGCCCTTGCAGACAACGTGCGACTAATAAGACGGTTAAATTAGTGCTAATTCCACAAATCAATGAACTAATGGTAAATACCAGGGTCCCAATTTGAAAAATACGTGCTTTGCTGAGTTGATCACCTAGCTTACCAAATAGTATTAATGACATACATATTAATACTAGGTAGGCTGAAGAAATCCATTCAGCTTGGTTCATCGGTACCTGTAAATCTTTAGAAATTTGTGGTAGTGCCGTATTTACGATACTCATATCCACAGTTCCTAAAAATGAAACAATGGCGACCGACAAAATAATCAACATCTGTTTATGTTTCATTATTTTCACTTCCTTCAGAGATTCAATCCATATTGTATCAAATTATTTTCAATAAAAAACACCCCCAAGTTGAATTATGTCTTTCAACTGGGGATGTATGAATTATTTATTATGCACGACCGTAGCTTCTTGAATGTTTTTCAAGGCAACAGGGTCTTTGAAAACGTTGAATTTAGCAAGTTTACTTTTAACCGTTTTACCGTTAGCAATCATTTCATATTTAGGACCGGTTGAGTTAGTGTATAAACGATCACCAGTCTTATTAGTGAATGACACCACATCGACGAATTGAGTTTCGGGATACCAAGCAATCTCAGCACTATCCAAGTTTACATATTTTTTATTTAGATAGGCGACATCACCGTTAATATTGAACTCACCATAGTAATTCAATTTAAGGGCAGTGTATTTTTGACCTTGGGGTAATTTAACTGTTAAATAATCATTTTTAACTTGGTAGTCGACCTTATCATATTTACCATTTTGATTAAGGGCCTTGAGTGAATTAATTTGTAATCCACTATAGAAATTAAAACTAAGCACGCCATCACTTGGTTTATTCAAATGTACCGTAGTATCAATTTTATTGTCATACATAGTAATGTCGTATGATTTAACCAATTGAGCTTTAACTAGACCATTAGGTTGATAGCTGGTGTAAGAACCGTTATAGCCCATATAGCCAATGATAGATAACAATACCCAACATGATAGGAACATAATCGATTTAGGTTTAAAACGATTGCGTACTACATAGCCGACTTGTCCAATGGCCATCGCAATTAACATAACGGTGAAAGTTTTGAACCATTCCGCATCGTTAAAAATGTGTCCACCATTAAGTGTGGTCCCATTATAAAAATCTAAAATATTATAGATGTGCATGTTGTCATGATCTAGAAAATTAATAACATAAATTAATAGGTTAACGACTAGCGAAGTTCCTAAGGTATACTTCTTATTAGCTTCACCAGCTAAAGCATTAATTAAAATAGTGATGGCAATAGCGACACTACTTACCTTTAATACTAGTTGAATAATACTGATGAAATTGTTAATAAATAGGAAGCTACTATCTGTTTTGGCAAAAAATAAAATAATTACAAATAACAAAATGGTAGAAATACCAGTGTTAATACCAACTTTTTGCGCAATATGGCGATTTACAGGGCTAACCTTTAAGCCTTGATAAGTAAAGAACACATTACTAAGGCCCAGTAAAGCGACTGCAAACGATAAAATCGGACTTACTACGCTCGTGTCATGGTCGATTAGCAATAATCCCGTACTAATGACTACTAATAATAGCAAGTACAAATAGTACGCGAGCTTATTAAATTGTTTAAACATATATCACCTAATCCTTGTTTTCTGATATTTACACTTTTAAAAGACTACCACAAGTTGTGATTTTGTTCAATTTTTGGGATGATTATTGACGTTAGAAATATTGATGAGTTAGTTTTATGTTTTTTAAAATGCTTATTATAAAAAACTATTAGTCTGCAAAGGACTAATAGCTTTTTTTGAAATGATTGATAATAAACATTCTTAATCCTTATCAATTTTTTCTTTTGTAATATCTTCTGTACCGCCTTAAAAAAGTTAGACATAATATCTAATTTTTTAAGGCGGTTTTTTTATGTCAAAATATTCAACTAAAA
>NZ_BPLL01000045.1 GCF_019656235.1 Apilactobacillus xinyiensis
ATTTTGTTCTTTGAAAACTAGATATTATTAATTTCTATATTGAATTTGTATAAAATACAATTTCAACCGAGAACACCGCGTTATTTTGAGTTGTTTAAAAGAATTTAATCGCAAAATACTCAATTAACCAAAATCACGAAGTGATTAATAGGTTAAGTTATAAAGGGCGCATGGTGAATGCCTTGGTACTAGGAGCCGATGAAGGACGGGACTAACACCGATATGCTTCGGGGAGCTGTACGTAAGCTTTGATCCGGAGATTTCCGAATGAGGAAACTCAATAGCTTTAATCAGCTATTACTAACTAACGAATACATACTTAGTTAGTGGCAGACGTGGGGAACTGAAACATCTAAGTACCCACAGGAACAGAAAGAAAATTCGATTCCCTGAGTAGCGGCGAGCGAAACGGGAAGAGCCCAAACCAAAGAGCTTGCTCTTTGGGGTTGTAGGACTGAACATTTGAGTTACCAAAGTATTTGATAGTCGAAAGATTTGGGAAGATCTGCGAAACAGGGTGATAGCCCCGTAGACGAAATCAAATACTCTCAGTTCAGGATCCTGAGTACGGCGACACACGTGAAACGTCGTCGGAATCCGGGAGGACCATCTCCCAAGGCTAAATACTACCTAGTGACCGATAGTGAACCAGTACCGTGAGGGAAAGGTGAAAAGCACCCCGGAAGGGGAGTGAAATAGTTCCTGAAACCATGTGCTTACAAGCAGTTAGAGCCCGTTAATGGGTGATAGCGTGCCTCTTGTAGAATGAACCGGCGAGTTATGGTTGCATGCAAGGTTAAGACGAAAATGTCGGAGCCGTAGCGAAAGCGAGTCTGAAACGGGCGTTTCAGTATGTAGCGATAGACCCGAAACCAGGTGATCTACCCATGTCCAGGCTGAAAGTGTGGTAAAACACACCGGAGGGCCGAACCCGTGTACGTTGAAAAGTGCTGGGATGAGGTGTGGGTAGCGGTGAAATTCCAAACGAACTTGGAGATAGCTGGTTCTCTCCGAAATAGCTTTAGGGCTAGCCTCGGATTTAGAATCATGGAGGTAGAGCCACTGTTTGGATGAGGGGCCCGTCATGGGTTACTGAGTTCAGATAAACTCCGAATACCATTGATTTATATGTCCGGGAGTCAGACTATGAGTGATAAGATCCATAGTCGAAAGGGGAACAGCCCAGACCACCAATTAAGGTCCCTAAATATATGCTAAGTGGAAAAGGATGTGAAGTTGCATAGACAACTAGGATGTTGGCTCAGAAGCAGCCACCATTTAAAGAGTGCGTAATAGCTCACTAGTCGAGTGACCTTGCGCCGAAAATTTACCGGGGCTAAGCATATTACCGAGATTGTGGACGTGACTATGTCACGTGATAGGAGAGCGTTCTAAGGGCAATGAAGTCGGACCGTAAGGACCGGTGGAGCGCTTAGAAGTGAGAATGCCGGTATGAGTAGCGAAAGATTGGTGAGAATCCAATCCACCACATGACTAAGGTTTCCTGGGGAAGGCTCGTCCTCCCAGGGTTAGTCGGGACCTAAGCCGAGGCTGAGAAGCGTAGGCGATGGATAACAGGTTGAGATTCCTGTACTAGTTAATTATGTTTGAGCGATGGAAGGACGTAGAAGGCTAAATTGTGCACACTGTTGGATATGTGTGTTCAAGCAGTAAGTCAGTTAAAGAGTGAAATGCTTTTTAGCGTGTTGACAAGCTGTGATGAGGACCGAAATTAAGTAGGGAAGCAATCCATGTCACGCTACCGAGAAAAGTTTCTAGTGAGTAATTAACTACCCGTACCGCAAACCGACACAGGTAGTCGAGGAGAGTATCCTAAGGTGAGCGAGTGAACTCTCGTTAAGGAACTCGGCAAAATGACCCCGTAACTTCGGGAGAAGGGGTGCTGCACTAACGTGCAGCCGCAGTGAAAAGGCTCAGGCGACTGTTTATCAAAAACACAGGTTTCTGCAAAATCGTAAGATGAAGTATAGGGGCTGACGCCTGCCCGGTGCTGGAAGGTTAAGTGGATGAGTTAGCTTCGGCGAAGCTCAGAAATGAAGCCCCAGTAAACGGCGGCCGTAACTATAACGGTCCTAAGGTAGCGAAATTCCTTGTCGGGTAAGTTCCGACCCGCACGAAAGGCGTAACGATCTGAGCACTGTCTCAACGAGAGACTCGGTGAAATTGAGATCCCTGTGAAGAAGCAGGGTACCCGCGACAGGACGGAAAGACCCCATGGAGCTTTACTGTAATTTGATATTGGGTGTTGACATAGCTTGTACAGGATAGGTAGGAGCCGTAGAAACCGGAACGCTAGTTTCGGTGGAGGCAATGGTGGGATACTACCCTCGCTGTGCTAACACTCTAACCCGCACCACTTATCGTGGTGGGAGACAGTGTCTGATTGGCAGTTTGACTGGGGCGGTCGCCTCCCAAACAGTAACGGAGGCGCCCAAAGGTTCCCTCAGAATGGTTGGAAATCATTCATCGAGTGTAAAGGCAAAAGGGAGCTTGACTGCGAGACAGACAGGTCGAGCAGGGACGAAAGTCGGGCTTAGTGATCCGGTGGTACCGTATGGAAGGGCCATCGCTCAACGGATAAAAGCTACCCTGGGGATAACAGGCTTATCTCCCCCAAGAGTTCACATCGACGGGGAGGTTTGGCACCTCGATGTCGGCTCATCGCATCCTGGGGCTGTAGTTGGTCCCAAGGGTTGGGCTGTTCGCCCATTAAAGCGGTACGCGAGCTGGGTTCAGAACGTCGTGAGACAGTTCGGTCCCTATCCGTCGCGGGCGTAGGAAATTTGAGGGGAGCTGTCTCTAGTACGAGAGGACCGAGATGGACATACCGCTGGTGTACCAGTTGTGCCGCCAGGCGCATCGCTGGGTAGCTATGTATGGACGTGATAAACGCTGAAAGCATCTAAGTGTGAAACCCACCTCAAGATGAAATTTCCCATTCCTTTATGGAAGTAAGACCCCTGAGAGATGATCAGGTAGATAGGTTGGAAGTGGAAGTGCAGTGATGCATGGAGCGGACCAATACTAATCGGTCGAGGACTTAACCAAGTTAGGTAGTTTTCGGAAAATAAATTAATAATATCTAGTTTTGAGAGAACAAAGTTCTTTCTAAATAAATAGTGTGGTGGCGATAGCCAGAAGGATACACCTGTTCCCATGCCGAACACAGTAGTTAAGCTTCTGTACGCCGAGAGTAGTTGGAGGATCGCCTCCTGCAAGGGTAGGACGTTGCCACGCT
>NZ_BPLL01000046.1 GCF_019656235.1 Apilactobacillus xinyiensis
AAAAAACAATTAATTTGATGAGCTAAGTTAAGCTTTTCATCTCTAAGATGAGAGTTTGATCCTGGCTCAGGACGAACGCTGGCGGCGTGCCTAATACATGCAAGTCGAACGCGTCCTCGTTAAAACAAGTTGGTGCTTGCATTAACTTGTTTTAACATCGGGACGAGTGGCGAACTGGTGAGTAACACGTGGATAACCTGCCCTGAAGTATGGGATAACATTTGGAAACAAGTGCTAATACCGTATAATTAGTAAAAATCGCATGATTTCTACTTGAAAGATGGTTCTGCTATCGCTTTAGGATGGATCCGCGGCGTATTAGCTAGTTGGTGAGATAAAAGCCCACCAAGGCGATGATACGTAGCCGACCTGAGAGGGTAATCGGCCACATTGGGACTGAGACACGGCCCAGACTCCTACGGGAGGCAGCAGTAGGGAATCTTCCACAATGGACGAAAGTCTGATGGAGCAACGCCGCGTGAGTGAAGAAGGGTTTCGGCTCGTAAAACTCTGTTGTTAAAGAAGAACAAGTGTAAGAGTAACTGTTTACGCTTTGACGGTATTTAACCAGAAAGCCACGGCTAACTACGTGCCAGCAGCCGCGGTAATACGTAGGTGGCAAGCGTTGTCCGGATTTATTGGGCGTAAAGCGAGCGCAGGCGGTTTTTTAAGTCTGATGTGAAAGCCTTCGGCTCAACCGAAGAAGTGCATCGGAAACTAAATAACTTGAATACAGAAGAGGACAGTGGAACTCCATGTGTAGCGGTGAAATGCGTAGATATATGGAAGAACACCAGTGGCGAAGGCGGCTGTCTGGTCTGTTATTGACGCTGAGGCTCGAAAGCATGGGTAGCGAACAGGATTAGATACCCTGGTAGTCCATGCCGTAAACGATGAATGCTAGGTGTTGGAGGGTTTCCGCCCTTCAGTGCCGCAGCTAACGCATTAAGCATTCCGCCTGGGGAGTACGACCGCAAGGTTGAAACTCAAAGGAATTGACGGGGGCCCGCACAAGTGGTGGAGCATGTGGTTTAATTCGATGCTACGCGAAGAACCTTACCAGGTCTTGACATCTTCTGCCAACCTAAGAGATTAGGCGTTCCCTTCGGGGACAGAATGACAGGTGGTGCATGGTTGTCGTCAGCTCGTGTCGTGAGATGTTGGGTTAAGTCCCGCAACGAGCGCAACCCTTATTATTAGTTGCCAGCATTAAGTTGGGCACTCTAGTGAGACTGCCGGTGATAAACCGGAGGAAGGTGGGGATGACGTCAAATCATCATGCCCCTTATGACCTGGGCTACACACGTGCTACAATGGACGGTACAACGAGTTGCGAAACCGCGAGGTCAAGCTAATCTCTTAAAGCCGTTCTCAGTTCGGATTGCAGGCTGCAACTCGCCTGCATGAAGTTGGAATCACTAGTAATCGTGGATCAGCATGCCACGGTGAATACGTTCCCGGGCCTTGTACACACCGCCCGTCACACCATGAGAGTTTGTAACACCCAAAGCCGGTGGGGTAACCTTTTAGGAGCTAGCCGTCTAAGGTGGGACAGATGATTAGGGTGAAGTCGTAACAAGGTAGCCGTAGGAGAACCTGCGGCTGGATCACCTCCTTTCTAAGGATATTACGGAAACTTACACTAG
>NZ_BPLL01000047.1 GCF_019656235.1 Apilactobacillus xinyiensis
TGTACCGCCTTAAAAAAGTTAGACATAATATCTAATTTTTTAAGGCGGTTTTTTTATGTCAAAATATTCAACTAAAATAAAAATAGAAATAGCAAAACATTTTTTAAATAATGAAAATTCAGTAAATGGATTAGCAAAAAAATATAACATATCATATTCAATTGTCAGAAGATGGTGTATTTTAGCTAAACATCAAGGCCTTATGGCCTTGCAAGTAAAACATTATAAGCAAAGTTATAGTATTGAATTTAAAATTGACGTGGTAAAATACTACCTAACTAATGAAGCAGGTATAGAATCGGTAGCATCTAAATTTAACATTAATGCTTCTCAAATGTATTCGTGGAAGCAAAGATTTAATAAATTTGGTATTGCTGGTTTAAAAAACGTAAAGAAAGGCAGACCAGCGATGAAAAGCAAAATTAAATCCAATGAACAGAGAAATTCCAAAAATATCGGTAAACTAGCGCTTTCAGAAAAAGAACAATACGAAGAAAAAATATCTAAGCTAGAAAAAAAGATATACGATTTAGAATTATCTAACTATTGTTTAAAAGGCCTACAGGCTATGATGAAGGATTATCAAACAAAATAAAAACACAATTTGTTTATAATTCATGGTCTGATGTTAACTGTCCTTACAAACTGAAGTCTTTACTTAAAGTAAATAAATTGAAACGTTCTACTTACTATGATGAATTAAAAAGAATTAAAAACTATAAAGATAAATATGCAAATGTAAAAAAACAAATTAAAACTATATTTAAGCAAAGCAAGATGACCTATGGTCATCGTCGAATGAAATTTTTGCTTGATAAATTAGGCTTTAACTATTGTTTTGAAACTGTACGAAAGTTAATGAAATCAATAGGGTTACAACCTAAGATGTTCAACACTCGTTGTCGAAAAAAATATAAATCATATCATGGAAAAGTTGGCAAAACGTATCCCAATATTTTACGTCAAAATTTTAATGCCATTGAGCCATATAAGGTTCTTCATACCGATATTACACAAATTAAATTGTTAAACAATAAGAACGGGTATATTTCTGCGGTAGTGGATGAAGCAACAAAAGAAATTATCTCACTACAAGTGAGTGATTCTCCCAATCAAGAATTAATTTATAGAACCTTAAAAGATGTAAAAGCTAGGATACCAAAAAAAGCATATCCAGTTATGCATTCTGATCAAGGTTGGCATTATCAATTGCCATATTACAACAATGAGTTAAATAAATTAAAAATAATTCAAAGTATGTCTAGAAAAGGAAATTGTTTAGATAATTCGCCAATTGAAAGTTTTTTTAGTTTATTTAAAAGAGAGTGGCTTAATAATTTTGAAATTAAAAATATCGATATGTTAACGAAGTTAACAGAACAGTATTTATACTTTTTTAATAACGAAAGAATTTCATTAAAAACAAAAGGAATGACTCCGATTGAATATCGAAATCATTCCATGAAATTAAATATTTAATTTAGTAATAATTGTCTAACTTTTTTAAGGCACTTCA